>CAMYEU010000091.1 GCA_947254465.1 uncultured Gemella sp.
AGATCCTGAGATGTCTCGTGGGCTCGGAGATGTGTATAAGAGACAGATTTATATGTGATGAGTGCGTTGATTTATGCTCAGATATAATCGAAGAAGAAATTGACTATAGAAATGCGAAAAATAAACCAGTATTTAAGTTATTAGAACCTCAGAAAATAATGGAACATTTGAATGAATATGTAATTAGTCAAGATAAAGCTAAAAAATCTGTAGCTGTAGCTGTTTATAATCATTATAAAAGAATTATAGCTAAAGAGAACAATGATATTGAATTACAAAAAAGTAATATTGCTTTAATAGGTAGCACAGGATCAGGGAAAACATTAATAGCTCAAACATTAGCGAAGATGCTTGATGTACCTTTTGCGATTTCTGATGCAACTACATTAACAGAAGCAGGATATGTAGGTGAAGATGTTGAAAATATTCTTCTGCGACTTATTCAAAGTGCTAATTATGATATAGAAAGAGCAGAAAAAGGTATTATCTATATAGATGAAATTGATAAAATCGCTAAAAAAGGTGAGAATGTTTCAATAACTCGTGATGTTTCTGGGGAAGGAGTTCAACAAGCTCTTCTTAAAATTTTAGAAGGGACTGTTGCTAGTGTTCCGCCGCAAGGAGGAAGAAAACACCCAGGAGAAGAAATGATAAAAATCAATACTAAGAACATACTGTTTATTATTGGTGGTGCGTTCTCTGGTATAGAAGAAATTATTAAACGTCGTCTTGGGGAAAAAGTGATTGGTTTTTCTAAGAGCGATGAGTTAAATGATAATGAGGATATTATTTCTAAAGTTAAACATGAAGATTTAGTTAAATTTGGTATGATTCCAGAATTTATAGGTCGTATTCCTGTTGTTTGTTATCTTGAAGAGTTGGATGAAAAGGATTTAGTTAAAGTATTAACTGAGCCTAAAAATTCAGTAGTTAAACAATATGAATATCTATTTGAACTTGATGGAGTAAAACTAGTATTTGAAAAAGAAGCGCTAGAAGAAATTGCTAAAGAATCGATTAAGAGAAAAACAGGAGCTCGTGGATTACGTTCTATTATCGAAGAGTTGCTTTTAGATGTAATGTTTGAAATTCCAAGTAAAAAAGATATTAAAACTTGCACGGTAACACGTGATAATGTAATTAATAAAACAAAACCAATTTTAAAATAAATAGGTTAGAGAGGAGTTCGTTTTGACAAAATATTATTTATTAGAGAATAGAGATTTATTCTTTCCGTCTAATACTTATACAATAGATGTAACGGACAAAAAATTTTTAAAAACAATAAAAACTGTAAAAAAAGATAAAATTCCAGTTTTTGTAACATATAAGAGAAAACCAATTGATAGTTATGATGATTCATTTTCTGAAGAGGATGTATTTGATAGTAATGGGTTCAATGTTTTCTTTGGGACATATGGTCAACTTACAATTGATAAAAAAAATAAAAAGTATGAATATCACTGCTATGGTATAGCTGAGGTTAAAAGTGGGGTTTATAACAATAATCTTGTAGAACACTTAGATATCAATATAAGAGAAGTCGTAGATAATGGATTTGATAAAGAAGGGTTATTAAATAGCATTAAAACAAAATTTGAGAGTTATTTAAAAAGAGAAAACTTTGATATAGATTACTATAAAACTGATGATTTAGAAAAATTCATTAATAAAAATATTAAATTCTTCCCAATTGATAAAATGTTAAAACAAAGAGTATTATTTTTACTAGATTTAGAGAAAAAAGCAATATTCTTAAATAGAAGTCTAGAAGCATTCTTAGTTGGTAATAGTTTTAAACGAGAAATTGATGAGAAAGTTCGTACAAATATCGATAATCAACAGAAAGAATACTTTTTACGTGAACAGATGAAAGTAGTTCAAGATGAACTAAGACAAATTTCACCTGAAGATGATGATATTGAAAAAATTCGTCAGGCGATTAATGAAATTGAGTTATCTGAGGAAGATAAAGCAGTATTATTAAAAGAAGTAGATCGTTTAGAAAAAACACCTGTTATGAGTCCAGAACACTCGATTATAAGAACATATTTGGATACTGTTATTGCTTTACCTTGGAACACGTTAACAGCAGATGAAATAGATATAAAAAATGCTGAGAAAATTCTTAATGAAGATCATTATGGTCTAGAGAAAATAAAAGAAAGAATTTTAGAGTTCTTGGCTGTTAAGAAGTTACGTGATGATATGAAGTCACCAATATTATGTTTATCAGGACCTCCAGGTGTTGGTAAGAGTTCATTAGCTAAGTCAATTGCCGCTTCTATGGGAAGAAGTTTTGTACGTATTTCTCTAGGAGGGGTTCATGATGAAGCTGAAATTCGTGGACATAGAAGAACATATCTAGGTGCATTACCAGGTAAAATCATTCAGTCGCTGAAAAAAATTAAAACTAAGAATCCTGTAATATTATTAGATGAAATTGATAAAATGGCATCTGATATTAAAGGGGATCCAGCAGCTGCGATGCTAGAAGTAATTGATCCTGCACAAAATAACGAGTTTGTGGATCACTATCTAGATATTCCATTTGATTTATCAAAAGTACTGTTTATTGCAACAGCAAATAACCTAAGCTTAATTCCGGCGCCGCTTAGAGACAGAATGGAAGTTATCGAATTAGAATCATATACAATTAAAGAAAAAGAAAATATTGCTGCTAAATATTTAATTCCACGCCAAATTAAAGAAAATGGTCTGAAAAAAGGTCAAATTACTTTTAGTAAACAAGCTATTAATAAAATAATTAATGGTTATACATATGAAGCAGGAGTAAGGAATTTAGAGCGAGTTTTCGGAGCAATCTGTAGAAAAGCTGCTTTGAAAGTTCTTCAAGGTGAGGAAAAAATTAAAGTTGGAGTTAATAACCTAGAAGATTTTGCTGGTCCTGAAAAATACAGCGGAAAAGACAAGAATGTAAAACCAGAGATAGGATTAGTTAATGGATTAGCGTATACAGTAGTTGGTGGAGATACATTAGAGATTGAAACGAGTATCTCAAAAGGTACAGGTAAAATTATCCTTACTGGTAAACTAGGGGATGTAATGAAAGAATCAGCTCAAATGGCTATTTCATTTTTACGTTCTAATGCAGAAAAACTAGGAATTGAAGATGTTAATTTCTCAGAAGTTGATATACATCTACATGTTCCAGAAGGAGCAGTTCCTAAAGATGGTCCGTCAGCAGGTATTACGATTACTACTTCAGTATATTCAGCTTTAACTAAAAAACCGGTTGATAATAATATTGCAATGACTGGAGAAATGACTTTACATGGTAAAGTATTACCAATCGGAGGAGTTAAAGAGAAAATCTTAAGTTCTGAAAAGATGAATATTAATACTATTATTATTCCAACTAAGAATAAAAAAGATTTAATTGATATACCTGAAGAAGTTCTTGAAAAATTAACTATTCACACAGTAGACAATATTCAAGAAGTGTTTAAAATAGTATTTGGAGAATAAAAATGAAAAAGTTAAATACACATAATGTAGATTTACTTATAAGTGCGGTATCAAAAAAACAATATCCAGAACATGAGAAACCAGAAGTTGCAATGTGTGGTCGTTCAAACGTTGGGAAATCATCTTTTATTAATACAATTTTAGAAAGAAAAAACTATGCTCGTGTTTCTTCTAAACCAGGAAAAACTCGTACACTAAACTTTTTCGATGTAGATGATCAAGTAGTTCTAGTTGACGTTCCGGGATATGGATATGCAAAATTATCAAAACCTGAAAAAGAAAAACTATATGATATGATAGTTGAGTATTTTACTAATAGTGAAAACCTTGGATTTGTATTACATTTAATTGATAGTAGACATAAGCCTTCTCAAGATGATATTGAGATGAATGAATTTTTAAATTATTATGAAATTCCATTCGTTATAGTTATGACAAAAATTGATAAGATATCAAAAAATGAATTGGCTAAAAATACGGGAATTATAAAACGAGAATTAGATCTAACGAATAATATGGCGATTATTCCATTTTCTTCGGTTACTAAAATAGGTAAAGAGCAAGTACTTAGTGAAATTGCTAAAGTATTAGAAGATTAAAATTTGAAATAGAGATGAGAGGTGGCTCAAAAATCGTTGTTTTTAAGAAACAAGATTTTGTTGAGTCACCTTGTTTTTTGATTATCCTTAAGGTATAAGTGGTGTTTTTTTATAAATATTTTATCTTTACATGATAAAATAAACCTGGTATAATAAGGTTTAGGTGAGTCAACAAAAAAAGTTGACATTTTTCACCGAAAAGTATTGACATACTTTTACTTTAATGTTAGAATAGTATCTAGCTTAGAAAACTTAGCGTTATAGATTCAACTTTTTCATTAAAACACTTCATAAACACACACACATAAAATTAATAAAAAAGTTGAAACATAAGGAGTACAAACATGGCAGTAAAAATCCGTTTAAAAAGATTAGGTGCTAAAAAATCACCTTTCTACCGTATCGTTGTTGCTGATTCAAGATCTCCACGTGATGGACGTTCTATCGAAACTATCGGTACTTACAATGCTGTTAAAGAACCAGCAGAAGTTAAAATCGATGAAGAGTTAGCATTAAAATGGTTAGGTAATGGAGCTCAACCTTCTGACACAGTTAGAAGTTTATTATCAAAAGAAGGAATTATGAAAAAATTCCACGATTCAAAATTAAATAAATAATATATTTAGCCCCTTAGTTAATAAGGGGTTTTTGTTTTATAAAAATTGTGCTATAATTAAATATAAAATTTTAACAAAAACAAACTACATGGCTGTAGAATGGTGTTAGAATCTAAGAATAGGAGGATGATATATGGAATATTTAATAGAAATATTACCTAGTCTGATGAATGGTGCACTTATAACATTAGAAGTGTTTTTTCTTGTTTTAGTATTATCGATTCCGTTAGGTATTGTAATAGCATTTATTATGCGATTTAATATTAAATTATTAAATTACTTTATTAATATCTATATATGGATTATGCGTGGAACGCCGTTGTTACTACAATTGATTTTCATTTACTACGTTTTACCATCGGTGGGAATACGTTTTGACAGATTACCTGCTGCTATAATTGCATTTACATTGAACTATGCAGCTTATTTTGCTGAAATTTTCCGTGGAGGTATTGAATCAATACCAAAAGGCCAATACGAGGCAGCAAAAGTATTGAAATTTACACAATTTCAGACAATTAGATATGTTATTTTGCCACAAGTAATAAAAATTGTATTACCAAGTGTATTTAATGAAATAATGAGTCTTGTTAAGGATACATCATTAGTTTATGCATTGGGAATTAGTGACCTAATATTAGCGAGTAGAACGGCTGCTAATAGAGATGCTAGTTTGTTACCGATGTTTATCGCAGGAGCAATTTATTTGATATTAATAGGTATTGTGACAATTGTATCTAAGAGAGTAGAAAAACGTTATAATTATGATAGGAGGTAATGTATGTTAGAATTAAAAAATATTAGTAAAAAATTCAAAGATAGACAAATACTTTCAGATTTTAATTTAACTGTAGAAGAGAATAAGATTTTAGCAATAGTTGGACCATCAGGTGGTGGGAAAACAACGTTGTTAAGAATGCTAGCTGGTCTTGAAAAAATAGATTCAGGTGAAATTATTTATAATGGTGAATCTCTTCCGATAGATGAATTGGAAAAAAGAAATCTTTTAGGTTTTGTATTCCAAGATTTCCAGTTGTTTCCACATCTTACGGTTCTGGAAAATCTAGTTTTATCTCCAATGAAAACAATGGACATGGAAAAACGTGATGCTGAGAAAAAAGCAATTAAATTGTTAGAAAAACTTGGTTTAGAAAAACAGATTAATAATTATCCAATTTCTTTATCTGGTGGACAAAAACAGCGTGTTGCATTAGCACGTGCTATGATGATAGAACCCAAAATCATAGGTTATGATGAACCGACAAGTGCATTAGATCCTGAATTAAGATTAGAAGTAGAGAAGTTAATACTTAAGAATAGAGAGCTTGGTATTACACAAATTGTTGTAACCCATGATTTACAGTTTGCTGAAAATATTGCTGATAGCATTCTGAAAGTAGAACCGAAATAAGAGGTGATTAAATGAGAAAATTAAAATTCTTTTTAACACTTATTATTACTGTTTTGATAATTACGGGTTGTGCTTCTGGAGGAAAAGATAAACCTAAAAAAGATAATTGGAATGATTTTCAAAATGATAAGAAAATCATTATTGGTTTTGATAACACATTTGTACCAATGGGATTCCAAGATAAAAGTGGTAAAAATGTAGGTTTTGATATAGATTTAGCGAATTCAGTATTTGAAAAGTACGGAATTAAAGTAGAGTGGCAAGCTATAAACTGGGATCTTAAAGAAACAGAATTGAAGAATGGGAATATTGACTTAATTTGGAATGGATATTCTAAGACTACGGAAAGAGAAGCTGTTGTGCAATTTACTAAGCAGTATATGGTAAATGAACAGGTTGTAGTTGTAAAGAAATCTAAAAATATTAGATCTGTAACTGATTTAAAGGATAAAGTTCTTGGTGCTCAAAATGGATCTTCAGGATACGACACTTTTAACGAGAATCCAGAAGTACTTAAAAATATTGTAAAAAATAATGATGCTACTCAGTACGAGAGTTTCAATGAAGCTTTAATTGACTTAGAAAATGATAGAATAGATGCATTATTAATAGATAGAGTGTATGCGAACTATTATTTAAAACAACAAAACAAATTAGAAGACTTTGATATTTTAAATGCTGGTTTTGATAGTGAGGCTTTTGCGGTTGGAGCAAGAAAAGCTGATATGACACTAGTTAATAAGATTAATGAAGTATTTTATGA
>CAMYEU010000092.1 GCA_947254465.1 uncultured Gemella sp.
ACACACTGCATATCGTCGGCAGCGTCAGATGTGTATAAGAGACAGATATCGAACTGTACATCTTCATCTAGAGCATCTACTGCATTTATTAAACCGAATACTACAGCAGAAACACCTGCACAAACTATATCTGAACCATGTTCAGCATAATCAGCATGCCCATCAACTGTTACTTGTTTAATAACTTCAACTTCTTTTACGATTTCCACCTTAATCATGATTAAGCGTTAATTTTTTCAACTACTAATTTAGTGAAAGGTTGACGATGACCTAATTTACGGTGATTGTTCTTTTTAGGTTTGTATTTAAATACTGTGATTTTTTTACCTTTACCTTGAGCAACTACTTTAGCTGTTACTGTCGCACCAGCTACTAAAGGAGCACCAACTTTTGTTGTTTCTCCACCTACTAATACTACTTCATCAAAAGTAACTGTAGAATCAACTTCAGCTGCTAATTTCTCAACTAAGATTGTTTGTCCTTCTTCAACACGTAGTTGTTTTCCACCTGTTTTAATTACTGCGTACATATCTGCACCTCCTTAAATATTTTTTACTAAGACTCGCCATATAAGGTGGATTTCTCTCTTGTTTACCTTATACGTGCGGTTGTAGTAGCTATTTAGGAGCTACACAACAATACAATTTTAACACACATATACCATAACGTCAACTATATTGATAACTTTTCTTACTTTTTTTTCGAAAAATTAAATCAGTAAACAATATTTCTAATGTTTACTGATTTATTCAACTATTTACGTTTTTTCTTATTAGAAACTAATGTAACTTTTTCAGGATCAAACGCTTGTTTCTTTTGTTTTTCTGGTTTATATGGTGGATATAAAGCATGCCCTAAGTATGTTTGGAATATCATGAATAATCCCCCAACAATATAGTATACGGCTACCGCTCCAGCCACCCAAAATGCAAATGCTGTAATCATTATCGGCGATAACCATTGCATCATTTGCATTTGGCTTTGCATTTGTTCAGCTCCTGGTTGTACAGACTGCGGCATCATTTTCATAGTTAATCTTGTTTGAATAGCATAAACTACAAATGCGATTAACGGTAATGTATATGAACGTGTACCAAGACTAAATACGCCTAGGAATGTTGAATCAATAATTCCTGCTGAATATAATGGATTTGTTAGTGTGTAATATATCGCCATTAAGAACGGCGCTGGTATAAGAATTGGTAAGCAACCACCTAAACTTATAGGCATCGCATCATATTTTTTCATGATAGCCATTTGTTCTCTTTGTAGTTCCATAAGTTCGCTACGAGCTTGCATTTTTTCCTCATTAGATATGGCTCTCGCTTCTTTTTCTTTAGCAGCTTGTTGTTTCTTTTGGACTACTTCTAATTCTGGACGAGCTAGTTCTTGCCCTTTTCTCGCTTTATTTTGTACTTTATAGTTGTGTAACATGAATGGAAGTACTAATAGTCTAATTATTAATGTGATAATTACAATTGACCAACCCCAACTTCCAGTATACTCATGAATTTTTGCTAAGAATATATCCATCGGTTTTACGAATGTTTCATAAAACGTTCCAGATCTATCATCCGGAGAACATCCAGATAATGTTACTACTCCTAGCAAACCTAATAAAATTGCTGATAGTTTTTTCAATTTCATTCTCCTTAATTTTTTTATTTCTACTTTGTAACTATAGTAAAATCTTACTAATATTATACCTAGTAAATTATATCAAATATAAAAGAGGTAGTCAAACTATTGTTTAATTATATCTCCGTAAATTTCGCAAAGCTATAAAAAATTTATTTATAACGTTCAAAATAAGTTGACAGTTAAACTTATCAGTTATATAATCTTAGTAAGAAAGGGATGATTATTATCAAAGATATACAATATATTACAGATATCGAGAAACTAAAGGTCATTTCTGATCCTTTAAGAATAAGTATTCTTACAACACTCGGTACAGAAAAGAAAAACTCAAAACAACTAGCTAAACTATTAAAAATTAATAGAACTAAAATACACTATCACCTTAATATTCTAGAGGAAAATAATTTTATCGAAGTAGTTGATACAGATACAATTAACGGTATAATCCAAAAATATTATCTACCGACTGCACAAGCATTCATACCTTCACCTAGTATCTTTAACGACTTATTTAACAATACTTCAGTTAATTTTAATATAAATAAAGAAGACATGGAAGATTTTTGGAATGAAGTTAAAAAATTAGAAAAGAAATTCTCCTCAGATAATAAAAATAGTGTTAGTATTAGTATTATTTCAACAGCTCATTAAGAGCTGTAAAATAATACACCAACTGTCAAATATTTTTTATCGTTAAAATTTTTATAAAGGATGTGAACATTATGTTTAAAAATAAAAACTTTCCAATTTTACTATTCGGTCGATTAATCACAAACTTTGGCGATAGTATATATTCAATCGCTACTCTTACATTAATATACACACTTACTAAATCTACCTTTTATAGTGGTATTACTTTATTTTTAATCTCATTTACCGCTATACTACAAATATTTATCTCACCGATAATCAGTAAATTTAATGTGAAGAGGTTTTTAATTATTTCACAGTTATTTCAAGCTATAATATTACTTGTTATTACTTATCTAATCTACATAAATAAGCTACAGATTACTACGCTAATAATTTTTATCGTTTGTATCAGTTTTATTAATCAAGTTGTTTATCCTATTCAACTCGCCTTACTTCCAAAAATAGTTAAACAAGAAGATTTAGTTAAAGCAAATTCATTATTTTCTATAGCTTATCAAGGTAGTGATGCACTATTTAATTCAATAGGTGGATTTATTATTACATTCTTTGGGACAATATATGCTTTTATCATAGATAGCGTTACATTTTTTATCAACAGCTTTATATTCATCTTCTTATCAGATGATTTATCTAAAAATACTAATACTTTACAAGAAAACTACTTTTCTAAACTAAGTAGTGGAATAAAAATATGGAATACTCCTCTATTAAAACCATTATTAATTGGAATTATAATAATTAATTTTTCTACCAGTTCGTTACTAACACTACTTCCTGAGTATTCGGAAACTAGTTATTTTTATGGGATTTTGCTAAGTGCATCTGGACTCGGTATCCTAATAGGAGCCTTTCTTTCTAACAGTGAAATAATAAAAAATATAAGGCTAAGTACTCTATACATTACCTTCACACTAGGTATAGCTCTATCTTGGGGAGCACTTAGCATACTTAATAATAATTCTGTAACTAACAAAATTATAAATTTTTCATTATTTCTTTTTGGTTGGATATTAATTGGGATTTTAAATACATATTCTCAAACTATGATTCAATGTGTCATAAGTAAAGATAAATTAGATGTCGCAATGTCCACTATGATTGGTTTGTCTATAGCCTTTAGCCCTCTAGGAGCATTATTGTCAGGAGTATTAAGTATAAAATATAGTATTAAAACTATTATAATTATTACTTCATTATTAATTTTTAGTATATTTCTATTTTGGTTATTCAATAAAAATATTAGAAGTTTACCTAGTTTTTCAAAATTACTTGAATAAGAAATATTTCATATAAAAAATAGCTAGTAACCTGTTAATACAAGTTACTAGCTATTTAATTAATCTCTATTTTTTATCTTCTTTTGGTAAGAATGCATTTAATAACACACCACTGATAGCTGCAAGTGCCATTGCTGGAAGTTCGAAGTTAATGCTTTCGAACTTAAGCATTGCTCCTCCTACACCTAAAACGATAATTACTGATGAAATTACTAAGTTTCTGTTGATACTTAAGTCTACTTTTTCATCTACTAACATTCTAAGTCCACTTGAAGCGATTATACCGAATAGTAAGATTGATACCCCACCCATAACTGGTGATGGAATCGTAGAGATTAGAGCTGAGAACTTACCTACAAAACTTAAGATAAGTGCGAATACCGCTGCTCCTCCTAATACGAATACAGAGAAGATACGTGTAATAGCAAGCACCCCAATGTTTTCACCGTATGTTGTACTTGGTGGTCCACCTAAAAGTGATGCAAACATCATCGCTGTTCCATCAGCTAAGATTGAACGGTGTAATCCTGGATCTTTTAAGAAGTTTCTTCCTACTACTTCAGATAATACCATTTGGTGACCGATGTGTTCGTTAATTGTTACTATAGCAATAGGTACCATTGCTAATGCTGCTACATTCCAATGTGGTGTATATGTCACAAAAGGAATTGTGAACTTCGGTAAGCTAAACCAAGGAGCGTCAATGACTGGTTGGAAATCAACTAATCCTGCAAATACAGCGACAATATATCCAAACACAATTCCTAATAATACTGGAATTTGTTTAGCAAATCCTCTTAAAGCAACACAACAGAAGATTGTTGCTGCTAATGTGATAAGAGCTACTACGAAGTATTTTAAATCATAAACTTTAGCTCCATCTACTGTTTTGTACATCGCCATATTGATTGCTGTAGGAGCAATCCCAAGTCCAATAACAATGATAATAGGTCCAACTACTACTGGTGGTAAAAGTTTCAATAGCCAATTCACACCAAATTTGTAAATTAACATTGCTACAACCCCATAAACTAAGCTGGCTAAAAATGCACCAAGCATTGCTGTTTCAACACTGTGAGTAGTTGAAAGCACAATAATCGGATTAATGAAGGCAAATGAAGATCCTAAATACGCAGGAATTTTACCTCTAGTTATTAATAAATACGTAAGTGTTCCAATACCTGATGTCGTTAAAGCAGTACTTGCTGGTAATCCTGTTAAAATCGGTACTAACACCGTCGCTCCAAACATTGCAAATAAGTGTTGTAAGCTTAACGTTACCCATAGAGCTAAGTTAGGCTTTTCATGAACATCTAGAATTGGTTTTACTCTTGTTTTTTCTGCCATTCTTCTTCTCCTTTTTTTATATTCAAACTTTCATAATTATATCACATGAATAGTCATTTTAAAAGTATTTTTTTCTATTTTTTTTAATTAATTTTTAAGTAAATTTTAAATTAACTAATAATATTTTATTCTAAAAAACACTTTTCTTTTGTTCTCTAAATTATCATAAGCTCTAAATTCTAAATTCTAAAATTATATAATTATTCTTTATTCATGAATATATAGAAAAGCAAGATTAATCTCATTAATCTTGCTTTCTTATATTTATTTAACTTCTATATCAAGAATCACAACTTCTTCAACTGGCTTATCTTGAGCTCCAGTTTTCACAGCTGCAATTTTCTCTAATGTTTTTGCACCAACGATTAGGTGTCCAAATACTGTGTGACGGTGATCTAAGTGAGGAGTTCCCCCTAGTTTAGCATATCCTTCAACAGCTTCTTGTGGCCAACCACCTTGTTCAAGTGCTTGTAAAGTTCTAGCATCTACATGAGAATTTTGAACTATAAAGAATTGACTTCCATTTGTGTTTGGTCCAGCATTTGCCATACTTAACGCACCGTAGAAGTGGAAGTAATCCATTGAGAATTCATCTTCGAAACTACGTCCCCAGATTGACTCTCCTCCCATACCTGTACCAGTTGGGTCTCCACCTTGAATCATAAAGTCTTTAATTACACGGTGGAAAATAATACCTTTATAGTATCCATTTTTTGCGTGAGTTAAAAAGTTTTCTACTGCTTTTGGAATATCTTTTTCAAATAATTTGAAAGTCATATCTCCGTGAGTAGTTTTAATTTTCACTCTAACTTGACCTTTTTTTACATTTTTTGTTAATTGAGTTAACATTATATCTCTCCTTATTAGGAGAAGGGATGAATTTCCACCCCTTCCCTGATTATTTTACTATGCGTTTTTCTCGATTAATCTTTCGTTGATTTCTCTTAGGATATTTTCTTTGAATTCAGCAAAGCTTTCTTCTTTTTGATCGTGTGAACCAAATGTTCTTACATTAACATTTCTGTTTTCTACTTCTTTATCTCCAATTACTAAAGTATATGGAATTTTTTTGCTTGCTGCTTCACGGATTTTATATCCTAGTTTTTCATCTCTATCATCGATGGCTACTTTAACACCAGCTTTTTTAAGTTCTTGCATGATTTCTTTAGAATAATCATAGTGGTAGTCATTGTTTACTGGGATAATACGTACTTGGTTTGGTGATAACCATGTTGGTAAATCTCCTTTGTACTCTTCTAATAAGAAGGCAACCATTCTTTCCATTGTTGATACGATACCACGGTGTATAACTACTGGACGGTGAGCTTTTCCATCTTCACCAATATATTCTAATTCAAATCTTTCTGGTAATAAGAAGTCTAATTGAATTGTAGATAATGTTTCTTGTTTTCCGATTGCTGTTTCTACTTGAACGTCAAGTTTTGGTCCGTAGAATGCAGCTTCACCTTCAGCTTCAACATAGTCTAAACCTAACTCATCAGCAGTTTCTTTTAACATTTGTTGAGCGTTATTCCACATTGCATCATCATCAAAGTATTTCTCAGTGTTTTCAGGGTCTCTGTATGATAGACGGTAGCTGAAGTTTTTAATACCTAAGTCTTTATACGCTTCTTCGATAAGTCCTACAGTAAGTTTAAATTCATCTTTAAGTTGATCTGGACGTACGAAAATATGAGCATCGTTTAGAGTCATACCACGAACACGTTGTAATCCACTTACTGCTCCACTTGCTTCATAACGGTGCATCATTCCAAGCTCTGCGATACGGATTGGAAGTTCACGGTATGAGTGACGTTCATTTTTATAAACCATCATGTGGTGAGGACAGTTCATAGGACGAAGTACCATTGTTTCGTGGTCCATTTCCATTGGTGGGAACATATCCTGTCTCTTATACACATCTGACGCTGCCGACGATATGCAGTGTG
>CAMYEU010000093.1 GCA_947254465.1 uncultured Gemella sp.
ACGAGATCCTGAGATGTCTCGTGGGCTCGGAGATGTGTATAAGAGACAGCCATTATTCCTCCAAAGCATAAACCAAGAAGAACAAGACCGACTGTAAGTCCAACTGTAGTTCTAATACTAACAAGAATTAATAATGAAATAGCAATTACTGAATAAAGTGCGATAAGAGTTTTTTCATGCCCAATTTTATCAGAAACAACTCCCCATACAACACGGCCAAAGGTATTAGAAAGAGCATAAATACTAACAAAAGTTGCAGCAACTGAAGCAGATAATCCGAACATACTTTGGCTGATTACTGATGCGTTTGATGCTACCATAAGTCCAGAGAATGCTCCAATAGCAAACATTGAAATAATGAAGTAAAATGACAAACTCATTAACATTTGTTTCCAATTTTTATTAGCAGCCTCTTGTTTAATTTCTGCAACAGGTTGAATCCAACCTTCAGGTTGATAATTTGCAGGAGCGACTTTTATGAAGAATAGAGCTATTATAATAATTACTAAGTATGCACTACCTAAGTAGATAAATGCATTATGAACCCCATAATTAGCTATTAGATTATGAGCGATTGGAGCAGCAATAACACTAGCACCACCCATTGCTCCTGTAATTAATCCAGCAGCTAGTCCTCTTTTATCTGGAAAGAACCTAAGAGCATTACTTATAATTCCAGAATAAGCAAATGCTTGTCCAACTCCAGATAATACACCATAGCTAAAATATAACATTCCTTTTGTAGTAGCAAATCCAGTAAGAATAAATCCAACTGCAAATAAGATTCCACCTAAGATAATAGAGATATTTGCTTTTCCTTTATCAGTAATAAATCCTCCAAGAATAGTAGGAATAGGAGCTATAGCAGCGTTAATAGTAAATGCTAGCATTACATCGGGCATACTCCATCCTTTCGATACACTTAGAGGTTTTGCAAAAACACTAAAAGAATATAGTGAACCTGCACATAGTAAAATTGCCATTGAGGCGAATAAAACAGTCCATCTTGTATTTTTGTTCATTTAATCATCCTTTCGAAATAATTTATTTATGTAAACTAATATATTAACATTAAAAATTCGGCTAATCAATAGATTAGTCGAATTTTTATGAATATCTAATAAAGATTTTAATAAAATTAGTTATTATTTAAATCATTGTTTAGTAATTCTAATTTTTCTATTAAAGTGTCAATTTGTTCATCTGATAGACTTAAACTTAGTCTAATATAATTTTCGCCGCCGTGACCAAATACATGACCAGGCATGGTAACAATTCTATATTTCTTTAGTAATAATTCAAAGAAACTTTGGCTATTATATCCATCTTTTACTTTTAACCAGACGAAAATACCACCTTCAGGTTTGAAGTATGAATATCCCAATTCATCGAGTTTTGTAGTAATTTTATCTATTCTTTTTGAATAAGTTTCTTTTATATGTTCAGTTAAAAGTTTATGATTTTTTAATGCAGTTATTACTGTATCTTGAATTGCCCCATAGATATTAGCATGGAATATTGTATTATACTCTTTAAGTCCGCGAATAATTTCTTTATTTCCAACTGCAAATCCAATTCTTAAACCTGAAATTGAAAAGTTTTTAGAGAAAGAGAAAAACTCAATTCCTACTTCTTTTGCCCCAGTAGTTTGCATAAATGCAGGAGAGTATCCATCTTTATAGTAAAAATCTGAATATGCATGATCTTGAAGTACTGCTATATTATGTTTTTTTGCCCAATTTACTGTTTCTTCATAAAATTCTTTTGTAGCAACAGCTCCAATAGGGTTTGAAGGATAGTTTAGAAATATAAGTTTAGCATCTTTAACTGATTTTTCAGGAATGTCAGAGTAATTAACTAAGTAATTGTTTTCTTGTTTTAATTCTATTTCTTCGTATTTAGCTTGAGCTAAAGCAATTCCTTGAATGTAGTCAGGATAACTTGGTACTGGTAATAATACAGTATCATTTGGATTAAGAAGTACCGAAGGAATACTAGATAGTCCAGATTTAGTACCAAATACTAAAGCAATTTCATCTTTAGGATCTGCATCGATATTATATTTTTCTTTTAACCACTGAGAAATTTCATTTAATAATGTTACTTTTCCATCAAATGCTCCGTATCTCATGTTTTCGGGTTTTCTTATAGCTATTTCTAATTCCTTAAGTAAAAGTTCAGGGGTATCGGAGTCTGGAACTCCGATACCCGCATTTAATAATGGATTACCACTTGAACTTTCCTCAGAGATTAATTTGAAAATAGGATAGAATACATTTTCAGGAATATTTTTAATTGTATTTGATAATTCAATTTTCATAATTAATCACTTCCCTGTTAATTATTTTCCAGGTTTGTCAAAGCCTTTGAAATCTTTGTTGATGATTTCATCAAATTCTTTAGATTGAACGATTTCTACTAAATCTTTAGCAAATTGTTTATCTTTGTTTGCTGTAGTTACAACAACATTGTTACGGTTATTTTCGTTCATTTTTTCTAAGATTAGTGCTTTTGTTAAATCAAATTTAGCAGCAAGTGCGAAGTTTCCTGGAACTGCAGCAAGAGTAGTACTGCTTAATGATCTAGCAAGTTGACCAGCTTCTAATTCTGTAAATTTAAGTTTTTTAGGATTTTCTACTACATCATTTTTAGTGATTTTTAGTACATCAGTATTAGGTTTAATTTTGATTAAATCAGCAGCAGCTAATAATGCATAAGCACGAGCAGCGTTTGAAGGGTCGTTTGGAAGAGTTACTTCAGAACCTTCTGGTAAATCTTTAAGATCTTTAACTTTATCAGAATATAATCCCATTGGTGCAGTTGGAACAGGAGCAAGAGCTGTTAAGTCCATTCCATTTTGTTCAGCAAATTTTTTCATATAAATTTTGTGTTGGAATAAGTTTGCATCTAATTCACCGCTGTTTAACGCTTTGTTAGGTTGGATGTAATCTGAGAATTCAGTAACTTTAACTGTGTATCCTTTTTTCTCAAGAAGTGGTTTAAGTGCTTTGTTAACCATGTCAGCATAAGGACCAGATGTTGCACCAATTTTTACTTCTTTTTTCTCTCCACTGTTATTATTGTTTGAACTTGTAGCTCCACAAGCCGCTAACGTAATAGCTAGAAATGCTGTAAAAATAACTGTTAATAATTTTTTTAGTTTATTCATAAATATAAATCTCCTTTAAATTAATTTTTTTTGAATTTTTTTGAAATTGAATTTCCTATATATTGTGTAATTTGGACTAAGATAATTAATAGAATTACTGTAATCCACATTGTAAAGTTATCGAAGCGATAATAACCATATCTGATAGCAAGGTCTCCGATTCCACCACCACCAACAACACCAGCCATTGCAGAAAAGGCAATTAGGTTGATTAATGTTAGTGTAATTGATTGAATAATTCCGAACATAGCCTCGGGTATTAATACTTCTTTAACTATTAATTTTAGAGAAGCACCAGAAGCAACTGCTGACTCGATAACTCCGTAGTCTATTTCATTTAGAGAAGTATCAACTAGTCTCGTAAATAGAGGAATAGCTGCAACTGTTAGTGGTACTATTGCTCCAGTAGGTCCAGTTGATTTTCCTAATAAAAATAGAGTAAATGGTATTAAGAATACCAAAAGAATAATAAATGGAATAGAACGAATTGTATTAACTAGAAAATCTACGGTTTTATAAATAATAACATTTTTGAATAAAAGTCTATTACTAGTTAAAAATAAAATAACGCCTAAAAACAATCCAACTATTACTGTTATTATAATAGAGACACTTATCATGTATAATGAATCAGCAAATGATTTTATTAATTCTGGTTGTAAGTTTTTCCATTGTTCTATTAAACTTAGATTATTTTCCATATACATTCACCTCCACATCATTAACTTGATCAATTAAGTGATTTACAAATTTCTCTGTATTATCAGGCTCACCAACTACTGAAAAAGTTAAACTTCCTAACTGTTTATTTTGAATGTATTCAATTCGACCAGCAAGTATGTTAGTAGTAACATTATATTTATTTGCTAAAGTCTGAATTAAAGGTTCTTTAGTAGCTTCACCTTTAAAAATAACCCTTATTACAGTTTCATTTTTATAATGTTCAGCAAGATGTTCTTCAAAATCTTCGTCATTGTGTAAATTAGCTATAAATTCTTGCATTAATTTCGTTTTAGGATTTGAGAAAATCTCATAAACAGAATTTAATTCAATAATTTCACCATTCTCCATTACGGCTACATTATCACAAATCTGTTTAATAACTTCCATTTCATGAGTAACAAGAATAATTGTAATTCCCAACTTGCGATTAATTTCCTTCAATAAAGACAAAATTTGTTTAGTTGTAACAGGATCTAATGCACTCGTTGCTTCATCACAAAGTAATAATTTGGGATTATTAGCAAGAGCTTTCGCGATACCAACACGTTGCTTTTGACCACCAGAAAGTTGGCTTGGATAAACATTCTTTTTATCAGAAAGTCCTACAAGTTCTAACAACTCATCAATTCTTTTCGGAATATCTTTTGAATCTACATCGCCAGCTTTTAAATTGAATGCAACATTTTCTCCTACAGTCTTTGAACTTAGCAGATTGAACTGTTGGAAAATCATTCCGATTTTTTGCCTGTAAGAGCGTAAATCCTTTCTATTAAGTTTGTTAACAACTTGATTATCAACGATTACTTCTCCGTCAGAAGGAGTTTCTAGTAGGTTAAGGCATCGTAATAAGGTACTTTTTCCAGCACCAGAGTAACCGATAATTCCAAATATTTCACCAGCTTTCACATGTAGGTTTGTTGGTTTTAACGCTTGGATTTCTTTACCTTTTTGATAGAAGGTTTTACTAACGTTATTAAGATTAATCATATATTTCTCCTTTCTTTATAATAAAAAGACGCACTCTAGCTTTCGCTAAAGGACGTCTTAACGTGTTACCACCTTTATTTATACAATAATCACTTATTGTACCTTAGTAAGTTACAAACATAACTTTTGCTATAACGGGCAATACCGTAGTAAAAACTATATGCTCAAAGTCCATTTCTCTTACTCCTGACTATTCTCTTTCACCAACCGAGAACTCTCTAAAAGTAGATAGTAAGATTCTACTCATCAACGCATTTAATTGTTAATGACTATATTCTAGCATAAATTTTCTGACAATGCAATATAAAAATTCAAAAGTTTACATCAAAAATGTTAATTTTCGGGATAATTATTATCTCTAATTAAGGAGATATAAAACTGATTTTAATAGTTTTATATGATTAAAATTATCTACAAACTTTTAAATTTAATTAATATCTTAAAAATTAATATTCTATTAAAAGTTTGTTGCATTAAGTCTTTTATGTTATAATGAAATGTATTACATAGGAGGAATTATGTTTAAATTTTTTAGAAAAAATGAATTAGTGAAAAAAATTGACAAACAAGAGTTGAAAAAAATTCCGACACACGTTGCTATTATAATGGATGGTAATGGACGTTGGGCTAAAAAGAGAAATATGCCTAGAATAAAAGGGCACTATGAAGGGATGCAAACTGTAAAAAAAATTACAAAATATGCATCTAAATTAGGTGTAAAGTATCTAACATTATATGCTTTTTCTACAGAAAATTGGGCAAGACCTAAAGAAGAAGTTAGTTATTTAATGGATCTTCCTGAAAAGATGTTCAGTAGTTTTATGCCAGAACTTATGGAAAATAATGTAAAAGTTGAGGTTATTGGTGTAGTAGAGAAACTTCCTGAAAATACTAGAAAAGCAGTAAATGATGCGATAGAACAGACAAAAAATAATACTGGATTAAAATTAATCTTTGCATTAAATTATGGTTCTAAAGATGAGATGTTAAGAGCGATTAAACAAATTACAAAAGACGTTCAAGATAATAAATATAGTGTTGATGAAATTTCTGAAGAACATGTAAGTGAAAATTTATTTACGTCTAATACTCCAGATCCCGATTTACTAATAAGAACTTCAGGAGAACAAAGAATTTCAAACTTTTTACTATGGCAAATTGCTTATAGTGAATTCTTGTTTACTAAAGTGGCATGGCCAGATTTTACTGAAGAAGAATTTTACAAGGCATTATTAGAATATCAGAGTAGAGATAGAAGGTTTGGAGGTTTAAATGAAGACTAGGGTAATAACTGCAATAGTGGCATTAATTGTTTTCCTACCATTACTATTTTTTGGTGGAGATTATTTTAAATTTACAACATTCGCACTAGGTGTGATGGCTATGTATGAAATAGTGAGAATGACTTTTAAAGAGACCAACATAGTAGTTTTAGGATTATCTTCTTTAGCAGGTGCACTACTATTTTTGAATGAAGAAATTTCCCAGTTGCAACTTTATGGATTACTTTTTTTTATTTTAGTTGGTATGTTAGCGACTGTAGTTGCAACAGGACATAAAATTAAATTAGTGGAAATTGGTTCAATAATATTTGTAACTGCCTATATTTTCATAGGATTTTATTGTTTATTTATGATAAGAAACTTTAGTCTATCGCATGTAGCTTATTTATTACTTACAATTTGGTTTACTGATAGTTTTGCCTATTTTGGTGGAATGAAGTTTGGAAAAAATAAACTTTCACCGAAAATAAGTCCTAACAAATCAATTGAAGGTTCAGTAATAGGTAGTCTATCATCAATAGTAATAGCGTTATTGTTCTTCTTTACAACTAATATATTTTCTAGTCTATTAGTTGCAATTACTATTACATTAGTAGTTAGTGCCATTGGACAATTTGGTGATTTAATTGAATCAGCATACAAAAGAGAATATCAAGTAAAAGATAGTAGTAATTTATTACCAGGCCATGGTGGAATT
>CAMYEU010000094.1 GCA_947254465.1 uncultured Gemella sp.
AGATCCTGAGATGTCTCGTGGGCTCGGAGATGTGTATAAGAGACAGGTTATGCACAGAAATACATACTTAAATTCTCCACAATTGTTAGAAAAAACATACAGACTAAAAGAAGAGAAAAACATCTATTTTGCTGGTCAAATGACAGGAGTAGAAGGTTATGTTGAAAGTGCAGCTTCAGGTATTGTTGCAGCATTAAATGCTTTATACAATACAGAAGATAAAGAAATAGTTTTCCCAACTGAGACTATGATAGGTGCTATGGCAAACTATATTGTAGACAATACTAGTAAAAATTTCCAACCTATGAATGCGAATTTCGGGATTATTAAACCACTTCCAGAAAGAATTAAGGATAAAAAGGAAAAATATGAAAGATATGCTAAAAGATCTTTAGAATTGTTAGAAAATTTCAAAATTGATTAAATTAATTTTTTAAAAAGTCTTACAATTTATTAAATTTAATGGTATAATAAGCAAGGAAGTATTTTGTAAGGAGAATATTAATGGCAAGTTTATTACAAAAAACAAGAAAAATTAGTACAATTTTACAAGAAGGACGCCATGACAATGTTGACTTTGAGGCTATGGCAATGCGCCTAAGTCCAATCTTAGATTCAGTCGTGTATATTCTTGATACTGAAGGTAATATACTTGGATATGATTCGATTATTGATTATTCTAATGAACGAATGGAAAAAATTATTCAAGATAGAAAAGTGCCAAAAGCATATTTAGACGCAACATTAAAAGTATATGCTACAAAAGTAAATATTCCGTTCCAAGATCCATTGTCTATCTTTCCTGAAGAAGAACAAGAACGTTTCGAAAGTAACAGCTATACGGTTATCTTACCTATTCGTGGTGGAGGAGACCGTTTAGGAACATTAGTTATCGGTAGAATGGATAGTGATTTTAAGGATGATGATTTAGTATTAGCTGAATATGCGTCAACAGTAGTAGGAATCGAAATTTTACACGAGAAACAAGATAAAGAGAAAAACTTAGCACGTGACAAAGATATGGTCAACATGGCATTGAATTCATTATCATTTTCTGAAAAAGAAGCTATTGAACATATCTTTAGAGAATTAGATGGAACTGAAGGATTACTTATTGCAAGTAAAATTGCAGATAGGGTAGGAATTACTAGATCTGTAATCGTTAATGCACTAAGAAAATTAGAAAGTGCTGGAATTATTGAATCTAAGTCACTAGGAATGAAGGGGACTTATATTAAAGTTCTTAAAGAGTATTTCTTAGAATTAATGTTTTCTAATGAATTTTAATAAGTAAAATTGTAAAAAAAGAAAGAGCGTTTGTATACGGTCTTTCTTTTTTGTTGATTTAGTTTTAAATTTTATATATTTTATTTTAATTTACTTAAAAATTTTTCGTTATTGATGATAACTCTTGTATGAATAGCATCTCCGATTTTTTTATCTTCTTCGTACGCTTCTAAAGAAAAAATAATTATTTTCTCTTTGATAATTTCAGTTATCTTACCTTGAACTGTTATTTCTTTACCAATCAGAGTAGGAGCTAGGTGGTTAATGTTGATGTTACTACCGACACTGCCTAGTTCATCTGTAAGGAAGATGTTTAGGTAGTTTTTAGCTGCATTTTCCATAAAAGCAACAAGACTAGGTGTTGCAAGTACATCTAAGTCACCACTACCCATATTTT
Organism: uncultured Gemella sp.; assembly: GCA_947254465.1. GTDB lineage: Bacteria > Bacillota > Bacilli > Staphylococcales > Gemellaceae > Gemella. The sequence continues at coordinate 1,685 of CAMYEU010000094.1, forward strand.
TTGCAGTATTATTTTCTTGTACTAAATAATTTTCTTTAAATTCTTTATTAATTTCTATATTCATAATATGCTCCCTATGTTTATTCGTAGAATGTTACTTCATAATTTACAAATTTATTGTCTTTATAATTAAATTTTGCTGAAAAGAATGGTTTTTCTTTCACTAGCCAATCGAGAAAGATATAATCTCCTTCCCATGTTTTTATATTTTGTATTTCTGACTTTCTAACCCAAATTAAGTCTCCTTCATTACAATCTTCGGTTAGAGTGCCTTCGTAGTTGGTTACTGTGTATACGTATGTGTACCAGTCTTTTTCACCATCAAAATTAGGGAAGGTAATTATACCTCTTAATTTAGGGTTTATAATATCAAGGTTTGTTTCTTCTTTAACTTCCCTAATCACGCAGTCTTCAGGGCTTTCCCCTGGTTCAAACTTTCCTCCGACACTAATAGTTAATCCTTCATGTATATCATTTTCTTTTTTTGTTCTCTTTAGCATTAGAAAGTTTTGACCATCGTCAACATAACACATAGTTGCTAGTACGTTGTTCATATAAATTCTCCTGTATTTTAAATAAAAAGTAGGAAGGAGGAAATAAACGCCTCGATACCTACTTTATAAGATTTCTATATATTAATTGCTAAAATTTACTTTTCTTCTCGTTTTTTATCGATACCTACTACGTCAAATAAAGCAGCAAAAATTGTAAATAATACAGCTAAAATTGCGCAGTCACGAATTGTATTAATTTCACCATTGCTTCCTAAAATAGATGATACGATAAATACTATAACAGCTGCAAATATAAATGACCAAAATAGTGAAATAATATATTTCATTGTTACCACTCCTTAAATTTTATCTATAATAATTATTATACAACTATTCTTATAATCTAGCAAGATATTTATTAATAATTTGTCTATTAAATATATTGCTTTTAAATAAGGTTAAATAGGTGTAGAATTAATATAGTTAAAAATAAAAAATGAAAAAAATGGTAAACTATGAAAATATCTTTTATTTATTTTCAAGAAATTCTAGATTAAAATGTAAAATGTGTTATAATATAAAGAATAGTAAGGAGAATGTCTATGTACAAAAAATTATATATTGATAAAAATATGAAAAAATTAATAACAGATGATTTTAAAAAAATATTGATTGATGGTAGTGTGCCTTTTGATTTTATTGATGATGTAGATATTGTTGATAGGAATTCATTATACTTAACAAATAATAAAAATAGACTCAGTAAAAAGTTAATAAATGTGTATTTATTAACAAATGACTATGATTTTTTAGATGTAAAAGATGCGATTTTTATAAAAAATATAGAGGATATTACTAATGTAATAAAAAATGATGTTTGGAAACAATGGGCACAAGAACTGCAGTTTTTAGCTCAATGTAGTCTAGCGTATAGTAAAGATAAATTCGACAGGGAAAGATCGGAAAGAATTAGAGAGATAGCTTGTGAAATGTTATCTTTTAAATATGATTTACCTATGGACAAGATTAAAATGGATTTTGCTGGAGAAATTGGATATCAAACACCTAAGGTAGAGACTAGGGCAGCGGTTATTAAAGATAATAAAATATTGTTAGTGAAAGAGCAATTTGATGGGAAATGGGCATTACCAGGTGGGTATCAAGATGTGAATATGAGTATTAGAGAAAATGTAATAAAAGAATCTAGTGAAGAGGCAGGTGCCGTAGTAAATCCAATAAAGGTAGTTGCTGTACTAGATTATAATAGACATCATCATGTCAACTTTCCATATGGAATGGTTAAAATCTTTGTATTATGTGAATATATTACTCATACTTTTAATGAGAATACTGAGACTTTAGGGGCAGAATTCTTTTCTCTTGATGAATTACCAGAATTATCTATTACAAGAACTACGAAAAAACAGTTAGATATGTGTTTTGAGTGTTATAAAAATCCTGTAAATTGGGATACTATTTTTGACTAATTAGAAAAAATGAAGGAGTTGATTAAATTTATATGAATTTCCGAGAGACCTTAATAAATAAGAATCTTCCGGTGCATGAGCAGCTTATTTTTTGTTTATTATTAACAGTAGTAGGTGGTTTTTTTGATGCGTATACTTTTGTTAATTGTGAGGGAATATTTGCAAATGCACAAACTGGTAATTTGATTTTTGTTGGTATTGATTTAATAGAGGGGAATTATCGAGAGGTGATACACTACTTAATTCCTATTTTATCTTTTGTTATGGGGGTATTAGTAAGTAAGTTTATTGAGTCGAAATATAAGGAGCTATCAATATTTAAACATATTTATATGTTGTTACTAATCCAGATGTTTGCTTTACTAGTTATTTTGATAAAATATAAGTTTTTCGGCTTAGATATCAGACCTATTGTCATCTCATTTATTTGTGCAATTCAGTTTGATGGATTTAGAAAAGTAAATAATTTGGTTTTTGCAAGTGTGTTTTGTACGGGAAATCTTAGATCTATGAGTGAACATTTATACAAATACATAGTTTTAAAGAAGAAAGAAAGTAAGGTTCCGTTATTAATTTATGTAACTGTTATTTCTGTATTCTTATCTGGTGTAATTTTAGGTGCAGCAATGTCTAAGTTTTTCTTACATAAAGCAATTTTTATTCCTTTAATTATAATATGTATTAATTTGTTTTTTGTAATGGTTATACATAATAAATTTGGAAGAAAAAAAATATAAAATAATTAAATTTCAAGGCAAGTTTAGAGAAAGTAAATTATGCCTTGAAATTTTTTTATATTTACTTAAAAATTGTTATAATTGCATTTACATAAAGTTTTATAGATGTTATAATCAATATAGAAATAAAAATTAGGGTAGTTTTAATACTAAGGGGGTATTTTCATGAGTGAGAAAGTATTAAACGATTTCAATGAATATTTGTTAAATAGGAAAGAGTTTTCTGCGAATACTATTAATTCGTATGATAGGGATTTAAAAAAAATCTTTTTATATTTAGCAGAAAAAGGATATGATACTGATGATTATTCTTGGCTTAATGAACAATTTATTATTAGGTATATTGATTATCTTAAAGAAAAGAATTATTCATCAGCGACACTTTCAAGAACTATATCAACTGTGCATATTTTTGTTGAATATCTATGGTATAAAAAAATTATTCCCAATAGAGTAAATATAGATGTTCATATTGACAAGCAAGAACATCAAGATTTAGTTGTTTTTACGAGACAAGAAATTGCCAAAATACTTGATGTAAAAACTAAGAATCTAATGGGGTATAGAGATAAGGCAATTTTTGAGTTATCATATTCTATAGGAATTAAGCCAACTGAATGTATAAATTTAGAACTTAAAGATGTTAATACTACAATAGGGTATTTAAAATATAGAAAAAAAGATGGCTATAGAACAATTGCTTTAAATAAAGAATCAGTCGATGCTATTGAAAATTATATAGTTGAATTAAAAAAAGAATATCCAAACATTAAGGATGACAGTAAACTATTTTTAAATCACGATGGAGAGGGTATTAGTCGACAAGGTTTTTGGAAAATATTTAAAAAAAGACAACAAGATTTAGGATTAATAAAAGAATTAAATACTATGAATTTTAGAAATTCATTAGCTATTCATTTACTTGAAGATAAGGTACCTGCTGAGGAAGTTCAAGAATTATTAGGACTAAAAAATATTCATAGTTTAAAATTATATTTTTCTAGTCTTGAAGGGAATAAATCGAAAAGAATGATGATGAATCATCCAAGAAAAACGATTAATTAAAGGATAGAATAAATGTATAATGTTAACTTAGAGGTTTTTCAAGGTCCACTTGATTTGCTTTTGCATTTAATAGAAAAGATGGAGATAGATATTTATAATATACCTATAGCTAGCTTGACAGAAAGTTATTTGGAATATATAAACAATAGTGAAGAATTTTCTTTGGAAAATGCAGAGGAATATATTGTAATGGCGGCAACACTATTACATATAAAAAGTAAAAATTTGCTTCCTAAGTTTGAAGATGAATGTGTAGAAGATGAAGAGGACTTGGTTCAGCAACTTCTTGATTATAAGAATTATAAAGAATTAAGTGAAAAGCTTGATAATCTTCAGAAATTAAGAGCTCAGTTTTTAGATAAAGAGAGTATCACTTTCGAAGTAGAGGGAAGCGTTAAGTCATTAAGGATGCCATCTTCAAGATTATTAAAAGCAATGGAAAATATTCTTAATAATTTTGAGAATACGGATAATGATGTTTCTTTGGTGAGTTATCGAAGAGAAGTTTCATTTGAACAAGTGAAAGAAGAACTGGTTAATAAGTTTAGGAAAAAGAATAATCTGACGTTTTCGGATTTGATTAAATCATACTCTTTAAAGAATGAAGTTGTCTTAGTATTTATGGGAATATTAGCGATGATTAAAGATCAAGAATTGCTATGTGTTGACAAAGATAGTGATATCATTTTAGAATATAAAACGAAGGAAAATTAATATGCTATTAGATGAAGTAAAAAAAACAATTGAGGCTTTGCTTTTTATGAAAGGAGAAGAAGGGCTAAATATTGAATATTTTTCTACTTTTATGGAAGTAGAGCATCATGAGGCTGAAAACATGCTAAATGTGTTTTGTGAGGAGTATAATAAAATTAATAATTCATTAATTATTAAAAAGTTTGGAACAACTTATAAAATGCTATTAAGAGATGAAATGGCAGAAGTTATCAAAAGTGCAGTTATTTCTAAAAACCTTGTTAAATTATCTAAAGCTTCTTTAGAAACTTTAGCAATTATCGCGTATAATCAACCGATAACAAAAGTTCAAATAGACAAAATAAGGGGTGTAAGTAGTGATTCTATATTACACTCTCTTGTTAGTAAGGAGCTTATAGTTTCTAATAAGACTTTAGATACTATTGGGAAACCAAAACTGTATGAAACAACGGATTTATTTTTGGATGTTTTTGGTTTGGAAAGCATTGATCAATTACCTAAATCAGAAATTATCAGTAATGAAGAGATAAATAAATTTTTACAAAATTAGGAGGCTGTCTCTTATACACATCTCCGAGCCCACGAGACATCTCAGGATCTCGT
>CAMYEU010000095.1 GCA_947254465.1 uncultured Gemella sp.
TGATACGGCGACCACCGAGATCTACACACTACATATCGTCCGCAGCGTCAGATGTGTATAAGAGACAGGAGGTACTATGACTGAATTTTTAAAAGAATATGATGTTATTGTAATTGGAGGAGGCCATGCTGGAATTGAGGCTGCGCATGCCGCTAGTAGAAAAGGTGTAAAAACTTTAATGATTACAATTAATTTAGATACTATTGGTTTTATGCCGTGTAATCCAAGCGTAGGAGGACCAGCAAAAGGGATTGTTGTTCGTGAAGTAGATGCACTTGGTGGACTTATGGGACGTGTAGCAGATAAAACTAATATTCAAAGTAAAATGTTAAATACAGCTAAAGGGCCTGCGGTACGTGCATTAAGAATGCAATCTGATAAAGTTGAGTATCAACTGGAAATGAAGAGGATATTAGAAGATACTCCAAATTTGGATATTGAGCAAGCGATGGTGCGTGAACTTATTATTGAAGATAATAAAGTAGTTGGACTAAGAACTATGCTTGGAACAGCATATAAAGCTAAAACAATTATTATTACTACGGGTACTTATTTACGTGGTGAAATAGTAATTGGAGATATTAAGTATTCTTCAGGACCTAACCATCAGATGCCATCAATTGACCTTGCAAAACAACTGGAAGAATTAGGTTTTGATTTAGTTAGGTTTAAAACTGGAACACCACCAAGAGTTAATGCTGATAGTGTAGATTTTTCAAAAACAGCAATTCAGCCTGGTGATGAAGAGGAGCATGCATTTAGTTATGAAACTACAGAGTTTGTAAAAGATCAAGTTCCTTGTTGGTTAACTTATACTAATACAAATACGCATGAAATTATTGATAAAAACTTAGGTCGTTCTGCAATGTATTCTGGAGTAATAAAGGGAACAGGACCAAGATACTGTCCAAGTATTGAAGATAAATATGTTCGTTTTAATGATAAAGAAAGACACCAACTATTCTTAGAACCAGAAGGTAGAAATACTAAAGAAATTTATGTGCAAGGTTTATCAACTTCGTTACCTGATGATGTACAAAGAGACATGGTTCGAAGTATTGCAGGATTAGAAAATGCAGTTATTATGCGTAATGGTTATGCTATTGAGTATGATGCTGTAAATCCGACTACACTTTGGCCAACATTAGAGACAAAATTAATTGATGGATTATTTACAGCTGGTCAGATTAATGGTACAAGTGGTTATGAAGAAGCTGCAGGTCAAGGAATTATGGCAGGAATAAATGCTGCATGTAAAGTTTTAGGAGAAGAACCTATGATTCTTGGTCGAGATGAAGCATATATTGGAGTTCTTATTGACGACTTAGTAACAAAAGGAACAAACGAACCTTATAGACTTCTAACTTCAAGAGCGGAGCATAGATTACTTCTACGTCACGATAATGCAGATATGCGTTTAACGGAAAAAGCTTATAATTACGGCTTAGTAACTGAAGAAAGATACAATAAATTCTGTGAAAAACGTAAAATGGTAGCTGATGAAATTGAAAGACTTAAAACTTTCAGAATAACTCCAACAGCTGCAACTTTAGAAAAATTAGCAGAGTTAAATAGTGCGGAAATTCGTGATGGAATCTTAGCGATTGATATGTTAAGACGTCCAGAATTATCTCATGCGAATGTACTTTATTTAGCAAATGATGAAACAGTTTTACCTAAAGACGTAGTAGAACAAGTTGAAATCGAGGTTAAATATGAAGGGTATATTAAAAAATCTATTCAACAAGTTGAAAAACTAAAAAAAATGAATGAGATGAAAATACCTACAGATTTAAATTATGATGATGTACCAAGTTTAGCTTTAGAAGCAAGGGAAAAACTAAAAAAAGTTTTACCATTAACTATTGGACAAGCATCTCGTATATCAGGAGTTAACCCAGCGGATATTTCTATTCTATTAGTATACTTAGAACAAAGAAGAGGTATGAATAATGAATAAAGAGCAATTCTATAATGCTGTGAAAGAAAAAGTAGGTATAGAATTATCAGAACTTCAGAAAAAGCAATATAGTAAATACTATGATTTAGTTGTAGAATGGAATCAAAAAATCAACCTTACAGCTATTACTGAAGAAGATGAGTTTTATACCAAACATTTCTTTGATTCGATTTCTTTAGCATTTTATAAAGATTATTCAAATATTGAAAGTATTTGCGATGTGGGAAGCGGCGCAGGATTTCCGTCTATTCCATTGAAAATATTATACCCAAATTTAAAAGTTACTATTGTTGATTCTTTAAATAAACGTATTAAGTTTTTAAATTTAGTTAAAGATGAACTGGGACTTACTGATTGTAATTTTGTTCATGCAAGAGCAGAAGAGTTTGGACAAAATAAAGAATACAGAGAAAGTTTTGAGATAGTTACTGCTAGAGCGGTAGCAAGATTAAATGTATTAGCTGAGCTTTGTTTACCATTAGTTAAGAAAGATGGTTATTTCTTAAGTCTAAAAGCTCAAAAGGCTGAAGAAGAGACTAAAGAAGCAATTAATGCAATAAAACTTTTAGGTGGAAAATTAGAGCAAGATCTTGAATTTGATATTGAAGGTGAAGAAAGGCATATATTAGAAATTCGTAAAACCAAAGAAACACCTAATAAATATCCAAGAAAAGCTGGTACACCAAATAAAAAACCTTTACTATAAGATATTATAAGGAGAATTTTGAAGTTCAAACTTCAAAATTCTCTTTTTTGTATACACTTTATCACTATAAAAAAAGAAAAAAACAAGAAATTTTCAAAAAATTCTTTACTTTTTTTTGATTTTATATTATTATATTTATTATATTAAAAACAAACAAGAAAAAGGAGGATGTATATGTCAAAAAAAGTAAAGGATTTTCTTAATATTATTTTAAACGGTACTGCCCTAGGTGTAGTTGCTGGATTAATTCCAAATGCGGTTTTAAGTACATTATTTAAGTATTTAGGAACGTTATTTGTACCAAGTTTATTCACTACACTTTCTCAAGCGATGTATTTATTACAATTTTCTATCCCAGTTTTAGTTGGAGTTATTGTCGGGCAAAGTTTAAAATTTAAACCCCTAGAATCAGCAGTATTAGGAGCAACTGTCTTAGCAGCAAGTGGTTCGTTGACATTCAATGCACAGACAAAAGCCTGGACAGGGGTTCCAATGGGAGATTTATTTAATGTTATATTAGTGACAATAATAGGTGCATTAGTAATAAATCTTGTAAAAGATAAATTTGGAGCTGTTACAATTATTTTCTTACCAATAGCTGGGGGATTAGTAGCTGCTTTAGGATTGGTTACATTACCATATACAAAGAGTTTAACAAAACTTTTAGCATCAGTAATTTTTGAATTTACAACATTACAACCAGTATTAATGTGTATATTAATAACAATGGCATTCTCATTCTTAATTGTAACACCTGTATCGACTGTTGCGATGGGATTGATTTTATTTACAAATGAGAACTATGTAGGTGCTGGGGCTGCTACATTAGGGCTAGTATCTGCAGCAGCAGTTTTAGCTATCGGTACATACAGAGCAAATAGTAAAGGTGCAAGTGTTGCTATTCTTCTAGGAGCAATTAAACTTATGATGCCTAACTGTGCACGTAAGCCACAATTACTTCTTACTATTTTAACAACAGCAGCAATTACAGGACTTTCAGGTTATTTCTTGAAAATTCTTGGAACACATGAAAGTGCAGGATTTGGTATTATAGGGTTAATTGGACCAACCAAATCATATGCGATGAACGGTGGGAACTTGCTTCCTGTACTTTTAGCATTTTTTGTAATACCATTCACAGTTGCATTTTTGACTGATAGAATTTATTCAGATGTTTTAAAATTATACAGCAAAGAAGCATATAAACCTGAAAACTTATAAGAGTTTAAAGATATTCGGACTATCTTCGAATATCTTTTTTTTATGCTAAAAATTTAGATAACGTTGACAAAGTAAAATTGTAATTATAAAATTAAAGTAGAAAATAAATTAAGGAGAATGATTATGAAAATATTATTTGCAGGTGCGGGGGCGCTAGGTTCAAGATTTGGATATATGTTGTTTAAAAATAATGAGGATGTGACTTTTGTCGATACTTGGGAAGCTCATGTTGAAAATATAAGAAATAAAGGATTAAAGGTCATTATTGATGATGTTGATTTAGGAAATTACTATATTCCTATTTATAAACCAGAGCAGATTTCAGGGAAGTATGATGTTATATTTGTAGCAACTAAATCAATGCAGTTAAGACCAATGTTAGAAAGTGTAAAGCATCTTTTACACGAAGATACTAAAATTATTTGTATTTTAAATGGTCTTGGGCATGTAGAAACATTAAAAGATTATGTAAAAGAAGAAAATATTTTAATAGGTGTTACGGTGTGGACTAGTGGTCTTGGTGGACCAGGAATACTGGAAGCCCATGGTACAGGAAAAATAGAATTAAAACAAGTTAAAGAGGTTAATCTAGAAAAAACATTAGCTTTAGTAGAAAGATTTAATGATGCTGGATTAAATATTAAGTATTCAGCTGATACTGATCAATCAATCTGGCATAAAGCTGGATTAAACTGTGTTCTAAATTCACATTGTACTTTAATTGATTGTAATATTAACCAATATGGAAGTTATGTTAAAAATTTAGAGTTAACGAGAGCGGTTTTGAATGAGGTAACAACTGTAGGAAGAGCAGAAGGTATTGATGTAAAACAAGAAGTTATTGAAAAAAATATAGAAAGTCTATTCTCACTAGAAACGGGAGGAGCACATTATCCTTCTCTTTATCAAGATATGAAAAATGGTCGCCTTACCGAGATTGATTATTTAAATGGAGCGATATCGAAATTAGGGAAAATCCATAATATTTCAACGCCTGTTTGTGACGCTATTACATTAATGATTCATGCTAAAGAATTCATTAATGGTAATAAGTAATAGTATCATAAAAGGGATGCTAAAAGGCTCTGACTGGAGAATTACCAATGTTTCACTTGTATTTTTTTATTAAAAAAGGTATAATAGTTCGTATGTTCAATTTGACTATTTTTAAATAGGAGGAAAAGATATGTCATTAGAAATTAATAATGAATTTGGTCATGTTTCTATAAGTGACGATGTTATTGCATCAGTAGCTGGTGGAGCAGCGGTTAGTTGCTACGGAATTATAGGAATGGCTAGTAAAAATCAAGTTAAAGATGGAATTACAGAAATTTTACGTAAAGAAAATTACGCAAAAGGAATTAAAGTAAAAAAAGATGAAGATAAACTTGTTATTGATTTATATATCATTGTTATGTATGGAACAAAAATTTCAGAAATAGCTAACAATGTTCAATCTTCAGTTAAATATCAAATAGAAAAAACACTAGGTGTTAAAGTAGATGAAATTAACATTTACATTCAAGGCATCAAGGTAAATAAATAGGAGGAAAGATAGTGGAGAAAATTAACGGACTTGTTTTAGCTGAAATGATCGACTTGGGATCGAAAAATTTAGCTAAAAATGCAGAAAAAATAAACGCATTGAACGTTTTCCCTGTACCAGATGGTGATACAGGAACAAATATGAACCTTTCGATGTCATCAGGTGCAAAAGAAACAGCTGCAAATGTTGTTGAAAACATCGGTGAATTAGGTAAATCTTTTTCTAAAGGTTTATTAATGGGAGCACGTGGAAACTCTGGTGTTATCCTTTCTCAACTATTTAGAGGGATGTCTCAACATATCGCTGATAAAAAAGAAGTTAATGCAAAAGAATTTGCTGAAGCTATTCAAAATGGTGTAAGTATTGCATATAAAGCGATAATTAAACCTGTAGAAGGAACAATTTTAACAGTTGCTCGTGAAGCTGCAGAAGCTGGGGTAAAAGCATCTGAGAATACTACTTCTGTGGTAGAAGTAATGGAAGCTATATATGCTGAAGCGCAAGCGTCACTAAAAAGAACACCTGAATTATTACCAATCTTAAAAGAAGTTGGTGTAGTAGACTCAGGTGGTCAAGGTCTTGTTTGTGTATATCAAGGATTTGTTGCTGCATTAAAAGGTGAAGAAATAGAAGGTTTAGAAGCTGTAGAAACTAATGTTGTTGACATGCAATTCGAAGATGATCATGATATGGATTTCATGAGCCCAGAAGATATTGTGTATGGATTCTGTACAGAATTCACCGTGCGTCTTAATAAAGAGAAAAAAGAATTTAATGAAGATAAATTCCGTGAAGATATGAGTAAATTTGGTGATTCATTATTAGTTATTTCTGATAGTGAGTATGTAAAAATTCACGTTCACACAGAAACTCCAGGAGATGTGTTCAACTATGGGCAACAATACGGAGAACTTATCAAAATTAAATCTGATAATATGAGAGAACAACACCGCGAAGTTCTTAGAAAACAAGAAGCTAAACAAGCAACTGCTCCAAAAGAACTTAAAGAACAAGCGATGATTTCTATTTCTATGGGAGCTGGATTAAGTAAAGTTTTAAATTCAATGGGAGTTGATTATATCGTAGAAGGTGGACAAACGATGAATCCATCTACTGAGGATATTATGAAAGCTATAAAAGAAGTTAACGCTAAGAATATCTTTATTTTCCCTAATAACAAGAATATCCAACTTGCAGCAAAACAAGCTGCTGAGTTAGCAGAAGAAAATGTTTTTGTTGTTGAAAGTAAAACAGCACCTCAAGGGCTTGCTGCGGTAATGGTATACAATCCACAAGCTGCTGCTGAAGAAAATTTTACAAATATGCAA
>CAMYEU010000096.1 GCA_947254465.1 uncultured Gemella sp.
TTTAAAAAAAATGGAATGTCGGTGAATAAGTTTTTTAGTAATAGTTATTTTACACATAGTCACGAGGAATCAATAAATCAAGTGGCTAATGGAACAGTGAAAGCAGCAATAGTTGACGATTGGGCATTACAGTATTTGTATAACAATTTCCCTGATACAGCTTTTAATATTAAAATTATAAAGACATTTCCTGAGGTTGCAACAGGGCCAGTAGTAACACATAAAAATTATGAAGAAAAAGATAAACTTAAACAAATATTAATATCAATAAATCAAGATGCTAATATAAAAAATACATTGTCACAGCTACAAATTGAAAAATATGAAGAAACAAAGGCTAGTGATTATCCAAATTTAATAAGTGAGGATTAGCATATGGCGAAGTTAAAGATAAAAAATAAGATTATTATATTTTTCATTGTAATTTATACGATATACTTAAGTGTAATTTTAGCGTATACTTATGTTAATAATAAAAATATATTGGAAAGTGCTCTAAAAGATAGAATTACGCAGACTTACTATCAACTTTCAGGTAATATTTCAGAAAATATAAAAACAGAAAACACGTATGAGATACATCAGAAGATACATAGTGCTTCATTAAATAGTGAAGTAGCTTATATTATAGTTTATGATAATGAGAAAAATATTCTAGGTAAAACATTAAAAGAAGTCCCTCAAAAAATTGTAACATTCAGTGATGAACAGTTAAATAATTTTAAAAAATATAGAAGTTCAAAAGGTGAGTTATTAGAATATATTTCATCTATAGATGATGTTAATATTGGTTATATAAGAATTGGTTTTTATACAAAAGATATTTATATGAAAACATATAGTCAATTTTTAAGAATATTAATTCTAAATATGATAGTATTTGTTATGTTATTAGTTATTGCGTATTATGTTTCTAAACTAATTGAAAAACCCGTTCAAGATTTAACTTTAGTAACAGATGAAATTATACGTGAGGGTGACTATAGGACTAAAATTGAAAAAGACAATTATAGTAGGGATTTTCATGTTCTTGTTAGTTCTATAAATGAAATGGTTGAAAATAATAAAAAGAACAAGAAATTAAATAATTATCTATTGAATAAAATATTTAGAATTCAAGAAGAAGAGAAAAAAATGCTCTCAAGGGAACTTCATGATGAAGTAAGCCAATCTCTAGCTAGTTTATTATTTCTTATAAGTAACTTAGTAGAAAAAGAAAGTGATAAAAAGAAAAAAGACAGGTTGATATTGATTCAGTCTGAAATAGAAAATAGCTTAAGTAATATTAGAAATATTGCTGTTAATTTAAGACCACCTAGTGCGGAATTAAGTTTAAGTGAAGTAATTACGAAATATGTTGAGGATTATAAAAATTTATATGGGATAGATGTCAATTTCTATTCTAACTATGAAGGTGGTAAAAATAATAACTTTGATATTACGTTATATCGTATTGTACAAGAATCACTATCAAATATAAAACGACATTCTGGTGCTACAGAAGTACAAATTAAATTATATGAAAATACAGATTATATAATTTTAACTATTGCAGATAATGGAATAGGATTGACTAAAGAACGTGTGGAATTAGCAAAAAAACAAGGACGTTTAGGAATATATGGGATACAGGAAAGAATTTTTGATTTTTCTGGTGAATTTAAATTATTAAAAAATAACAAGTATGCAACTATACTTATGTGTAAATTTAAAACAGAAATGATAATAGAGGAGAAAAATGATGAAAATATTATTGATTGATGATCACAAATTGATAAAAATTGGTATAAAAGTTCTTCTAGAAGATAACATGGAATTTAGTGGTATTGATGATTGTTCAAGCAAAAAAGAATTTTTAGAAAAGATTAATAATAATATTTATGATTTGTTTATATGTGATATATCATTACCAGATGGAAGTGGATATGATATATTAGAAGTTATAAAAGAAAAGAAAATAAATACAAAAGTAATTATTTTAAGTATGCATGAAGATAAATCTTATATAAAAAAAGCATTTAAATTAGGGGCTTCTGGTTATGTAACAAAGAGTACAGCTCATGAAGAAATACTTCAAGCTATTGATAAAGTTATGTTAAAAGATGAAATATATCTAAATGATAAATATACTACGATTTTCTATGAATTATTCAAAGAGGATAAAGAAATCGAACTTAGCGAAAGAGAAAAAGAAGTAGGTAGATATATTGTAGAAGGTTATACACTCACAGATATTGGAGAAAAATTATTTCTAAGTGTTAAAACTGTGGATACGTATAAAAAACGTCTAATGGAAAAAACTAATACGAAAAAAAGAAGTGAGCTAGTAGAATATTTAAAATCTAACTTAATCTTATAGAGAATGTAATTTATACAGGACATAGAAGTATACTGGTCCTGTATTTTTATTTCTTTTGATACTAATCTTAATAAAAACATCTCTATCATTTAAGGAGGATTAATAATCTTAGTTGATAGAGATGTTTTTTATATTAGTTTTCTAATTGTTTAGATGTTTTCTTGAATAATGTTAATGCGATGAATACGAATGCTAATACACAAGAAATAATTAATGCGTAGAAACCTCCGTTCCATCCGAACACGTCAACAAGTTTACCCATTACATAACCAGCACTTGCTGATCCAAGTAGGTAACCGAATAGACCAGTAAGACCAGTAGCTGTACCTGTAGCAACACGAGGAACTAAGTCCGCTGCTTGAAGACCAATCATCATAACAGGTCCGTAGATTAAGAATCCGATAGCTACTAGACAGATGTTATCGATAAGTGGATTACCTGGAGGGTTTTTCCAGTAAATGAATACTGCAACAAGTACTCCTGTTAAGAATAATAACATTGGAGGAGCACGGTGTCCTTTGAACACTTTGTCACTTAAGTAACCACTAGCTAACATACCAAAGATACCAGCATATTCATATAAGAAGTAAGCCCAGCTTTGTTTGTCAACAGAGAAGTGTTTTACTTCTTTTAAGTATGTTGGAGCCCAGTCGATAATTCCGTAACGTACGAAGTATACGAATACGTTAGCAACTGCGATAGCCCATAGGAATTTATTGTTAATAATGTATTTAAAGAAGATATCTTTTGCTGATAATGTATGAGCAGATTCAACTTTTTCTACAATTTTTTCACCTTTCCATTCATCTACAGGTGGTAAACCTTCAGATTCTGGAGTATCTTTCATTAGGTAGAACATAATAATTGCTAAGATAATAGCAATAGTCGCTGGTAAGTAGAATAATGATTGCCAAGCACCAAAAACAGAAAGTCCTAAAAGTGCAAGAGGTCCGATTAATCCACCACCAAGGTTGTGAGAAACGTTCCACCAACTCCACCAAGCACCACGCTCAGAAGCTGAGAACCAGTTAGTCATTGTTTTAGCACCAGGTGGGTAACCCATACCTTGGAACCATCCGTTAAGTGCTGATAAGAAAATCATTAATGTTAATGAAGATAGCACTGCAGGAACAAGACCAAAAATTAAGCTGACAGCAGCAGAAGCAACTAAACCAATAGTAATAAAGTACTTAGGATTACTTCTGTCTGATACGTTACCCATGATGAATTTACTGAAACCATATGCTAATGATAGGGCAAGTGAAACTTTCCCTAAATCAGCTTTAGAGTAACCGTATTGGTCAATTAAATAAGGGATAGCAAGTGAGAAGTTTTTTCTAATTAGATAGTACGCTGCGTATCCAATGAATACCCCTGAGAATACTTGCCATCGAAGTTTTTTATATTCAGCATCTGTACGAGCACTGTCGATTCTCGGTTTAGGTGCTGAAGCTTTTAGAAATGAGAACATTTTAAATTCCTCCTTAACTTCAATTATATATAATATTAAATTAAAATAGTTTGATATGTAGAAAAACCTTTTTATTTAGAAGTTTTATCTGCAATAGTATAATTGTTAATTGCTTATTTACTTAAACTATTTAACTTATAAAATTATTATATAAGACTGGAAAGCGTTTGTAAATGGCATTGTATAAAGTTTTTGTCTTTTAGAAAATACCTTACACTTTTTGTAAGAAAAAACCCTACAAAAATAAAAAATTGACAAGTCAATTATAATATAGTAGGATTATTTATATCGGATAATTGACAAGTCAATTGATAAAGGAGGAAAATATGGACGTTAAAGAATTTGTAAAATTACTACATGAAATAAAATTATTAGAGAGGAAAGTTACAAATATTTTCGAGGGGAAATTGGGAATTAGTTTAACCAGATTCCAAATAATTAAATATTTGTATGAAGTAGAGGTCGCTACACCTAAGCAAATGGCACAAATATTAGAAATAGATGCAGCTGCTATAACAAGGCATTTGAAAAAATTGGAAGAGGGAGGATATGTAAGAAAAAGACGTAATGAAGATAATAATAGGGAAGTGTTAGTTGAAATTACACAATTTTCTATGAGTAAGATAAATCAGTGCGTCAAAGAAACTAATATTAGAACGTTAATTGATGAGGAGTTTACAGATGATGATTTTAAACAGTTGGAAATTCTTCTTAATAAATTTAATGATAATTTAAAATAAAAGAGGTATAAAGGATGAGTATAATAACAACAATTTTAACAGTATTAGTAGCATTATTATTTTTCTATATTATGTATTTAGAAACTTTTGCTACAGATTCTGATAGTACAAGTAGAGTATTTAATATAGAAAAAGAGGAATTACAAAGACCTAATCTGAATACATTATTTAAAAATCAAGGTGTATATAATGGATTAATTGGAGTTGGATTACTGTACGGAGCATTTTTATCAAGAAATCCTAAAGAAATTGTAGGAATGTTATTAATTTATATTATTCTTGTTGCAATTTACGGTGGTTTAACTAGTGATAAGAAGATAATTATAAAACAAGGTGGTTTACCAATATTGGCTTTAATTTCATTATTATTCTAAGGAGGAATTAAAATGGGGAATACTGTAGCAATAATAGGTGCAACGGGTGCTGTAGGTAAAGAAATTTTAAAAGAAATATTAGATGGTAATTTCTACGAGAAAATTTATATTCTTGGGAGAAACTCTATATCACGATTACCAGAAGATGGTAGATTAACTAAGATAGTTATAGACTTTGAAAATATGAGATTCGATACAAGTATTCTAGATGATGCAGATGTCTTTGCAGCTCTTGGAACAACAATAAAAATAGCAGGTTCAAAAGAAAATCAAAGGAAAATCGATGTTGATTATACCGTGAATTTCGCAAAACTTTGTGAAGAGAAAGTAAGAAGTTTTAATGTTGTCTCAGCTATAGGTGCAAATAGTAAGTCGAAAAACTTCTATAGTTCATTGAAAGGTGAACTAGAGGATAAGCTAAAAGAGATGAATCTTGGAACGCTTAGAATATTTCAACCATCACTTCTTATTACTAAACGCGATAATCAGAGATTTTTTGAGGAGTTATTGATGAGAATTTCTCCAATATTCCAAATTTTACTGAAAGGTAAAGCAAAAAAATATAGTCCGATTGAGGCTAGTCTATTTGGAAAAGAAATGGTCCGATTTGCACTAGAGTATAGGGGTACAGGGACATATACATATAATGATTTCTAAAAAGGTTAATATAAGAATTTATAGATACAATGATTTATTGATATATTAATTTGCTTTAAACTAGCTTTTGATATTTGATAAAGTTTGTAGGGAGTGGCTTAAAAAAATGATTTCTCAGAAATCATGATTTTTGAGTCGCTCCCTCTTAATTAATTAGAATTTTAAACGGATTTTATTTGTTTTATATAGTAAAAAGTTTTATAATAAAGATAAGAAAACGTTTTTAAAGGAATTATTTATGAGGATGAAATTAAAATAAGGAGAATTGATATGAGCGTTGGAACAATTTTTGAAGAAGCGGGATTGTTAAAAAAACACGATAGATTTAAATTAGTAAAAAAAGCAGGGAAACAAGGTGAACTAATAGCGAAACACAACCATCCAGAAGCTTTTGTAGTGTTTACTTGTGTTAAAGGAAAAATACAAGTGTTTTTAAATGATGAAGAAATTCATATTGTAGAACCGGGAAAAGTTCTTCATTTTGATGGGGATAATTACATTAATGCAGAGTTTTTAGAAGATGGGGAAGTATTTGTAACTTTAATTCATAAATAAGATTTTAAAATTATAATAAGGTATTTGATACATAAAATATATAAAATTAGAGTCTTCCAAATGTTTTTATAGCAATCTAAATTATTATTTTAAGGGAGGATACATAATGCTTAATCAAGTAATATTAATAGGAAGACTAGTTAAAAAGCCAGAATTAAAAGAAAGCGATAAGAAAGTTAGCTATATTAAAGCAACTTTAGCGGTCCAATCTGATTTTAAAAATAAAGATGGAAATTATGATACAGAATTTTTTGAGTTTACTACTTTTGGTAAAACTGCAGAAAATACAGCTAAATACTGTGAAAAAGGTAGTTTACTTAATATAGTAGGAAGCCTAAATAACAATATTTATACAGATAAAAATGGGGTAAAACACTATCAAATGTCTGTAATTGCTAATAAAGTTTCTTTTTTAAGCAAAGGAACGAAAAAAGAAGAAAAAGAGTCAGAAGACGTATTTGTCTTAGGTCAATAAAATTAAATACTAATTTAGATTGCATAAATCTCTAACATAGGTTAAACTGTGTTAGAGGTTTATTTTTTTGTTGTATTCTTTATTTTTTTTTCGTATAATAATTTATAAAAAA
>CAMYEU010000097.1 GCA_947254465.1 uncultured Gemella sp.
GGCATACGATATCCTGAGATGTCTCGTGGGCTCGGAGATGTGTATAAGAGCCAGCCTCAAATCTTGGGGAAAACCCTAAATTTTTTCCAATACCAGTCATTGTTAGTATCCCTATTAAATAATAACAAAAAATAAATGATATAACTATATGTTCCTTAGTCTGTTTTTTACCCTTTTCTTTCAAGAATAAAAAATACAAAATTAATAAAGGTATAACAAAAAAATAACCACTAAGCGATCTCTGCATTGTCTCTATTAGCATTTCAATGTACATGTATATTCCTCCTTTACATAATCAGCTATAAAATATTATATAATTATTTATATTTATTTGCTTGGAAATTATATATTTTAGCATACTCGCCTCCGTTTTTAATCAAATCACGATGAGTCCCTTGTTCAATTACTTTCCCGTTTTTTATAACTATTATAGAATCTGCGATATGCACCAACCCCAATCTATGAGTTGTGAAAAGTATTGTTTTATCGTGCGATTCTGTTATAATTTTATCGAATAATTTTTTTTCAGATTCTGTATCTAGTGAAGCCGTTGGCTCATCCCAAATTAAAAAATTTGAATCTCTAAATAATGATCTAGCAATAGCAATTTTTTGTCTTTCTCCTCCTGAAGGCACATATGCATCACTTTGAAATATACGATGAATTAAAGTATCACCACCATTAAACATTTTAGTTAACATATACTTGGCATTTACTAGTTCTAAAATGTACTCTATATCTTCATCAGTAGGAACACCTTTATTTAAATTACCAGTATGTATATTTTCCCTCAATGTAAAAGCATAATTCATTGTATCTTGTACAACAATACTTAGTACATTTCTTAATGATTCTATTGAATAATCATTGATATTTCTTGAATTAATTAAAATTTCTCCACTTGTAACATCATAATATCTACCAATCAACTTAATTATTGTGCTTTTTCCTGCTCCATTTATACCTATTATACATGTTACACTGTTTTTTGAAATTTTAAAAGATAAATCTTTTAAAACATAAGGTAGATAATCTTCATATCTAAAATATACATTTTTAAACTCTATACTATCAATATTATCAAGAATCACTTTTCCGCTTCTTTTTTTTTCCATTCCAAACTTATCAACTTCTTTTATGGTAGAAAGCTTCAATGTATCAGAATATAATACCGCAACACTTGATATAACTCCATACATAACGCTGATTAAAGAAGGGAAAATAGCAATATACATAGTAAGATCACCAATAGTAGATATCCCTTTAAAAATATCATTTATTACTATAATTAATGAAATTGCAACTATAACTTCAGGTAAAACTTGTGAAATGCTTGTATATATTGCTTTTCTACCTCTAATTTTTTTTCTCTCATCAAAACATTTATTCCATAATTTGTTATATTTTCCTATAATAAAACTTCCTAATGAATAACTTCTTATATCAAAAGCATAACAACTATCTATGCAAACAGATTGCATGTATTGCTGTTGACGTTCAAGAGGAAGGTTTTTTATTTTGTTTTTATAAAGCTTTCTGGAATATAAATTTTCCAAAATCATATTGGGAATTGAAAATAATAATATTCCTAAAGCCAAAAAACGATATTTTTGATTTACCATAAAAAAAGCTATGATTAATGAACCTATACTATTAAAGAAGCCAAATAGATTCCAAATAAAAGTATTAATGACGCCTGAGTCTCTCATCACCGCTTCTAATATATCCAAATACTTTGGAGAATCAAAAAACGATATATTTACATTTGTTATTTTTTTCATGAGATTTAAATTAATAAAATTGCTTATTTTTTCAGAGAATATATTTTGTATAAAGTCATCTATGACAAATAATATTTTTAACGAAAGTTCAGAAGCACATATTACAAAAAGCCAATAGTATACATTTGATATAATAAATCCTTTATCGCT
Source organism: uncultured Gemella sp. (assembly GCA_947254465.1). Taxonomy (GTDB): domain Bacteria; phylum Bacillota; class Bacilli; order Staphylococcales; family Gemellaceae; genus Gemella. Next base: position 1,932 of record CAMYEU010000097.1, read on the forward strand.
TATGTCATTCATTATCATTTTGGTAGAATAAATAGTAATATAGGGTAAAATAGTTAAAAATAATTGAATCATAATCCTACTTATCAAACATACTGATGATACTTTAAATGCAACAATGAAACAATACTTAACCCCATTTAGAAACACAACTAAATTTTCTATTAAATTTTTTTTATTTTCCATAGTCTTCTCCTCAACATATTAATATAATCAAGGACATCCTTATATACAAATTGTCTATCTAATTCTAAAAAATCTGTAATACAGTGTATAGTGCTTATTTCTTCTCCATATAATTTGCAATCCATAATGTGTTTAATATATTGATACCCAAAGAAGCCCGTATTAAGTGACTCCATTAGAGATGTCATTGCTATATTAAATATCTCAAAAATTTCATATTTTAATTCAAGCAACAACAATTCCGTGAAATAATCATAATATATTTTTTCTTGGAATTTAAGTCTTAAAATTTTATTCTGTTTTGAATACCTTATAATTTCAATTATCAACCCATTAGATGTATATTTTTTTGAAAAAGCTAATTCTATAATGTATAAAGCAATGTTCTCAATATTTCTATTGTATGAATCAGCTTTTTTTTGCAAGTTATATAAATTAGTGTATACATATATTCCATCACGTGAATTAGCGTCTTTATTTATATAAAATAACTTAGTATTTACAATGCCAATCGAATCATAATTTTTATCTTCGCCCATGTAGTTGTTATCAATAGCATTTAATTTTTTCTTTATATAATATCTCCAAGAATCTTCTCCCCCTAAAATAGATAATTGCATATTTTTTAAATTGTATGCACTATTAAAAAATTGAAAAAGATCCTCAAAGTTTATATCTAAAATATCTTTTTCTATACCTATCGGAATATAATCGGTTATTTTTGATTTTTTAATAAAATTCTTTTCAAATCTAATCGTTTCAGTACTTGCTGTTTCATAAAATTCTTTTAAAATATCTTTTCTTACATTTTCAATATTATTTTCTGATAGATAAACTCCAGTAATTATTTTAATCATTAAATCGATTATATCTTTGAAATTTATAAAAGTATTTTCAGCGCTAATAATATATGTGGTTTTGTCAAAATAAGTAGTTCCTCTAATATTATATTTTTTATTTAATATATCTTTGTCCGAAATGCATAACAACATATGTTCAAGAAAATGTGCAATTCCTTTTTTGTGTCCATCATGTAGAGATCCCCTATTTACTGTTACGCCCACATAGATATCTGTCATATCACAAGGGATATATGTCCAATCAACTGTAGTATTAATTCTTTTTTTCACAATAATCAATCCCTTTTAAAAAAATACAAGGGTTAGTAACAGATTACATAGACTACTCACTATCGCAAATCATAATTTATTACTAACCCTCATACTTAAATTCTTTTATACAACAATATATATTCTATGATACTGGAGTTGCTCTATTAGAGTCATTGGCTATAGTATAGTTATTAACTCTATATTTAGTTTTGTTTCCAGAAGAATTGTAACAGTTACAACCACAATGAGAACAAGTATCACTAGTTGTTCTTGTCCCACTAAAATTTGACCAAGCCCCACACATGCAAGCCATTGGGACTGCGTGATTAGCTGAAGCATTTGAAGATACTTCTCTTCCAATAGGATTAATTAATTTCATAATAAACCATCCTTTCTGTACTGTTAACTAATATTTTAAATAGCTTTCGTCTATGAAATCTCAATTAAACAACTTCTACATTATTAAGATCATTGATAAATTCTGGATCTATTTTCATTAGTTCGTGATAATAAATTAAATGTTGCATCATACTATACCTATGATCATCACAAGCCTGCCTTTTCCTTTCAATATCTATTCCTTCCTCGGTATAACAATGAGAATAACAAAGTCCACAAAGAGGTACTGCCCAACATTGACTACAATCAGGCAAAGACTTCTCTACATAATCATTTACATAATATTTTTCTATACTATCAAAATCTAATCCTGTGTTTACATTTCCAATGTATGGCGATTTCCCAACTCTCTCACACGGTAAAAAATTACCTTCAACATCTACATACAATCTTCTCATTCCAGGAATACAACATCCATTTAAACTAACTATTTTATTTGGTTCATGTGTAATCGAACGTTTGTGTATTCTAGATAACGCAGAAAGATTTGCTCCAGATGTAAAAGATTGCCTACGTTCAAGAGAATTTCTTCCTTTATCCCACAGAAGTAGTGGCATCCTATCTTCTAATAGTTGACTTTTATTAGAAACTCGATTTTTATCATAAGGCTTTTCTACATATGTTATGTTACTTTGCATTCCTTGACAATTTTTAATGTAAAAATCTTGTATTCTATCAAATTTTTCTTTAGTATAAGGAGGCGATATAACTGAACTTAATGAAATACAATATTGCTTCTCTTTACCGTAAGCTTCTTTAAGATTTTTAATTCCATTTAACGTTGCTTTAAACGATCCACGCCCTCCGCTAAAAACTCTATTTTCATTATGAATTTCTTCATCACCATCAATGCTTACTGTTATAGTGAAATTTGGTATACTTGCAAAATATTCTGCTATTTCTTTAGTAATTAATGTTCCATTAGTAGTCATTGAAAAAGTAATCTCTTTTCCGTTATTATTTAAAAGTACATAGTTTACACATTTTTTAATAAACTCAAAATTCAAAAGTGGTTCACCGCCATAAAAGCCTACATATAAGTCCGGCATATAACTATTTTCAAGTACATAGTCTAATGCTTTATACGCAATATCTATATCCATATACTTTTTCCCAAACACTCTGAATTTATCATTTTCTTCATGGTAAATGCAGTATTTACATCTTAAATTACAATCTTCAGTAACTTCAAATATTATTTGCTGAATATTTTGTAGTATAAGCGAATTTAAATTTTCAAAATGCCCTCCATAAAATCTAACTATTGGTTCTGCCTTAAATATATTTTCGTTATCTATAGCAGCCACTATATTATCAATTGCTTTCTCAATTTCATTTGAGTCCATTAAAAGATCACTAAAATCTGTGCTATTGTTTTCTGTCAATTGTTTTAAAACATCATACTCAGATTTTTCACACTCCAGAACTTTTCCTGTCCCAGAATCAAAAAAATAATAATTACTGTCAGACTTAAAAGTCTTCCCAAATCTGGATAGGCTACCATCTTTTTTCAAATCTTCAAAAAATTTATCATATTTTACTTTCATAAAAATCCCCCCTATGAGTAATAGATATTTCGTTATCCACCAATTTGTTTAATCACAACAAATTAAATTAAGATTAATATTTTAAATAATAAAATTTTTGTATCTACAATAAGGCAGTTCATTCTAGTAATTTAAATTTTTTTATATACCTTCTCTATGTGTTAAATTATACCACAATAAAATACATTTGTCAACTATTGACGACATATTTTTTAGAAATATTTTTAAAATAGAATATACCATAACCATTTATTCATAAAGGAAACTATATAGGAGATGGACTGTTGCAAAATCCTAAAATAGAATCATACCCGCTGGCTAATCCGATGGTTTATTTTTCCCCTATAAGGCGCTGTTAACAACAGAATTCCACGCTTTGAGCTTTCTTTCTCGCACACCTATTTTCACATCTTGTACCAAAGCTCTTTATTTTTTGCTTCTATTTACCTGCTCACCCGTGAACGGGCTACAAATTCTTTAATACTTATTTAATCTGCCATGTGATCTTCTTTTAATTGATTTTTTATATATTCTTGTATCTTTTTCGCATTCTTTCCTGCTGTATCTACGTAATATCCTCTACACCAAAAGTGTCTATTCCCATATTTGTATTTTAAATTTGCATGCCTATCAAATATTGTTCGACTTTTCCCTTTTAAATATCCCATTGTTTGAGATATGCTGTATTTTTTTTGGGGGGGATTTCCATCAACATATGAATATAGTCTAGGTAGCATTCTAATTCTATTACATTTATTACTTTTCTATCACATAAATCCCTTAATATTTTTCCTATATCTTGTTTTAATCTTCCATAAATTACTTGTCTACTATATTTTGGAGCAAATACTACGTGATACTTACAATTCCATGATGTATATGATAAACTGTTTTTATCAATTTTAGGATGCCTTGTGGTTTATTCCTGCTATAGTATACAAAAAAGGTGGTGTTGTAGAATAATTAAACCTATTCTGTAACACCACCTTCTCCTATTTTTTATGCACTCTTTTCAATAATTTTTCTTCTATAAATTCCAATATATTTGTAAATATAGTTATTCTGCAGGAATTAACAAATTTTATAAATAAAAAAACAAATCCTCAACACTTACATTTAAATATTTTGCACAGTCAAATGCAATTTTTACTGTAGGTAATTTCTTTTGATTTTCTATTTCACTAAGATATTGGCGACTAATTCCTACAGCATTTGCAAGCTCTAGTTGTCCTATTCCACGCAATCTTCTAAACTCTTTCAATTTATTTCCCAATAAAAACACCTCTATTCTTTATCACTTGTATTTATAATTTAATAAGTCTTGATTAAGTAAATATTATTGATTTTTATATAGTTATTCTTGATAGATATAATTTTTATAAGTTTTGTACTATATGATGTCCATATTTTAAAACTTTCAAGAAGTGCAATCAGTAATAATTTTATCATAAATAGTATTTTTCTCAACCCTTTAAATATTATCTCTCTGTACCCTGTCTCTTATACACATCTCCGAGCCCACGAGACATCTCAGGATCTCGT
>CAMYEU010000098.1 GCA_947254465.1 uncultured Gemella sp.
ATGTCTCGTGGGCTCGGAGATGTGTATAAGAGACAGGTTCAATTGTCACTTCTATTATTCTTATATTATGAATATTAAAAAAATATAATGTAAAGAAATAAATAACCTTTAAATCCTTTACATTGTTTCATTTTTCTGATAAAATCAATACTGACAAGAAACTAGGAGGAATTCAAATATGGGTAAAATATTTAAAGGTGCTTTATTAGGAGCAGTGAGTGCATTAGGAGCTTATTATTATAAAAATCCTAAGGAATTAGAAAAACATAAGGATTTACTGAAAGAAAATACTAAAAATGGTATTGAAAAATTAACAGCAATAATTAATGAAAAAACTCAAGAATTAGGATCTAAAGTACAAGAAGAGCAAGATGTAGCTAAAGAAAAATTAGAAGAGTTAACATCTTCTGAAAAAGTAGAAAAATTAGAAGAAAATTTTGTGGAGTTAGGAGCAAAAGCTGAAGCGGTTAAGGAAGAAGTTGCAACAGAAGTAACTGAAAAAGTAGAAGATGTGAAAGAAGTTGTAGAACCTGTAGTAGAAAAAGCACAAGAAGTAGTAGCGCCAGCTATAGAGAAAGTAGAAGAAGTAAAAGAAACTGTTGTACAAGCTACAGAACCTACTTTTACAGAAGTGGAAGAAGTAGCAGAAGATGCAGAAGAAACAATAGTGGAACATTTCGAAGAAAAAGTGGAACCAACATTTGAAGAAATTCATAAAGCTGTAGCACCAATAATTGAAAAAGCAGAAGAAGTAAAAGAAGACGTAGAAGAAGTAGTTGAAGAAAAACCAAAAACAACTTTAGATTCTATAGTATCTTTATTCGCTTCAAAAGAAGAAGAAAAGAAAAATAAATAATAATATAATGTATTCGGAGTAGGATAAAATTTTCTAACTCCGAATTATTTTTCCAAAAAATAACTAGATAATTAAATAATTACCTAGTTATTTTCTTACTATTTTTATAATCTATCTGCGATTGCTTTTCTAATCTCTTCAAATTCAGCAGGCTCAACTTTTTGAGGTGGCCATTTAACTTCTAAATTGTCGAAGTTTACATCTTTATCTTTATATCTTGGTACAATATGGAAGTGTAGGTGAAAAACACTTTGTCCAGCATATTCTTCGTTGTTTTGGAAGATATTTACTCCATCACAACCATATGCTTCTTTTACAGCATTAGCAATTTTTGGGAGAATACGTCCGATATTTGCAGCTGTCTCAGGTTCACAGTCGAAAATATTTCTACTGTGTTTTTTTGGGATTACTAGAGTGTGTCCTTTTGTAATAGGAAATACATCTAAAAAGCTATATACATGCTCATCTTCATATACTTTGTAACTTGGGATTTCTCCATCGATAATTTTTTCGAAAATAGTTTTTTCCATAATTATTACTCCTTATTATTTTAAGTTTTCTAATGTTTCAATTAAAAGTTTTTTCAGGTTTACACTAATTTTTTGTGCAGTTTGTAATACGTGTTCGTGGTCGTGTTTTTTCTCTTGAACACCTGTAGCCATATTAGTAGCACATGCTAACACTGCAACTGGAAGAGAAGCATGGTTTGCAGCGATTACTTCTGGAACTGTAGACATACCTACAAGATCACATCCCATAGTCTTAAATGCACGAATCTCTGCGCGTGTTTCGAAATAAGGACCTTGGAAGAATCCGTAAACACCAGTTTGTAATGTGATGTCTAATTTTTTAGCTGAATTATGTAAGTTTTCTACTAAGTATGGATCGAATGGAGTAGTCATATCAACGAATCTTTCTCCAAGACGTGGTTCGTTTTCTCCCATTAATGGATTATTGCTAACAAGAGAGATGAAGTCGTCAAGACAAACGATATCTCCTTCACTGAAATCAGTGTTGATAGCACCACATGCGTTTGTGATGAATAATCCTTTTACTCCAAGATGCTTAACAACATATGTCATAAAGGCTACATCTTTCATGCTGTATCCTTCATAGTAGTGAAGACGTCCATTTAATACTAGTACATTTTTTCCAGAAATCTTTCCGAAAGTTAGTTTATTAGCGTGTCCTTTTACACGATTGGCATGTTTATTTCCTGGGAAAAGCGGGATAGCTTCATAGCCAAGTTCCTGTTGATTTTCTAATTCTAAAGTGATTCCACTTCCTAATACTACAGCGTAGTCAATTTGTTCTCCAAAATACTTTTTGATGTAGGTTGCCGTCTCTACAATATTTTCATAATATGTCATAATATAAATCCTCCTGAAAATGCTTTATCAAAGTTATTATAGCATAAAACATTCAGAAAATATATAACTTTATATTATTTATTCTCGATGACTGTAATATTAATATTAATATGTTTATGTTATTAAAACATAAGAATGAATATTAATAAGTGCTATAATATTATGATTTATTTAATGTTATTTAAATATATTAAATAAATCATTTGCAAACGTTTTAAAAATATTGTATTATGAACTTAGTACATAAAGATTTTTAGGAGGAGATTATGAAAAAGTTACGTACTATATTTGCAATTTTAGTTGCATTATCATTAATTGTTGTTGGTTGTTCTTCAAAGAGTGCTAAGAACGATACGAAATCTGATGGTAAGAATGCCTATAAGATTGGTGTTGTAACTGGTGAAGGTGGAGCAAAAGATAAGAGTTTTAACCAAGCTAACGTAGAGGCGATTCAATCATGGGCAAAAGCAAATGGAGCAAAAGAGCCAGTTGTTATTGAAACGAAGAATCAAGCAGACTTAGCTGCAAACTTACAAAATGCTGCGAAGGTATCTGATATTGTATCTCTAGCTGGATTTGAATTTGAAAAAGAAATTACAAAAACTGCAGAACAATATAAAGATAAAAAGTTCATGTATGTAGATAGTTTTGTAGATGCTCCCAATATTGCTTCATTAATCTTTAAAGAACAAGAAGCAGGTTATTTAGCAGGATATGCAGCGGCTTTACAATCTAAAACAGGAAAAGTAGGATTTATCGGAGGTACTAAAATTCCGCCAGTAGAACGATTTGGAATTGGATTTGTACAAGGTGCTAAAGCAGCTAAAAGTGATATTAAGGTAATGTACAATTACAGTGGAACATTCTCAGATACAAATAAAGGGAAAACTTTAGCGGCTACTATGTATGATTCAGGAGCAGATGTAATTTTCGTTGCTGCTGGAAATACAGGTAACGGTGTAATCTCAGAAGCTAAAGAACGTGGAATAATCGATATGTCTAAGAGTGGAGAAATTAAACACTGGGTTGTTGGTGTTGATAAAGACCAATATGAAGAAGGTATCTTTAAAGGGAAAGATAAAGATGGCAAAGAATATCAAAAATCTGCTGTTTTAACTTCTGCTGTTAAAAATATTGAAGTAGCTGTAACAAAAATCTTAAATGAAATTAAAGAAGGCAAGTTTACTAAAGGTGAGCATATCTTTGGTATTAAAGAAAATGGGGTAGGAATTCCAAAAGAAAATCCTAACCTAAGTGAAGAAGCAAAAATAAAAATTACTAAAGCTATAGAAGAATTAAAATCAGGAAAAGTTGAAGTAGTAGCTACTGGAGATGAACTTAAAGCAAAAGGTGCTGTTACAAATATCGAAGGAGAGCTATAGGGTATAAGTATCTAAAATCTAAATTAATGGGAATCACTATTGTAGTGATTCCCATATTTTCAGATAACGAACATTTTAAAATTAAAAAAGTTAAAAAAATATTTATTTTTAAAAAATATAGACAAAATTACTCTCTTAATAGACAGGAGTGATAGTTCGTTTATAGCTGTTTAAAACGCTATATAAATTTAAAAAATATGGTATTGATTAATGAAGAAACGTAAAATAGAAAGTCAGAAAAATTTAAAATAAAGTATAGTTAAAACTTGGAATAATAGGTATTAAATAAGTTTCCTTAAAAAACGAACATTAAATTTAGAAAAGATAAAAAGATATGAAGAGGTTTGACTTTTTGTTTAATTATATGGTATTATCTTTTTTTAAAACAATTCTTAATCGTAAGGAGATTAATATTTAATATGAGAAAATTATTTTCATTTGTAGCGATAGTATTATCTGCTATTTTAGTTGTTACAGGATGTTCGTCTAAATCGTCAAAAGACAATTCTACTAATAAGTCTAACTTAAAAGTTGTTGTTGTAACTGATGAGGGTGGAGCAAAAGATAAGAGTTTTAACCAAAGTAATGCAGAAGCGTTAACTTCATGGATAGAAAAAAACGGAGGTAAAGCATTAACTCCAGTTGAAACAAAAAATCATTCGGACTTAGCAGCTAATATGCAAAGTGCATCGAAAGCAGCTGATGTAATTTCATTGGCAGGTTTTTATTTTGAAAAAGAATTACCGAAAATGGCAGATGCATTCCCAGATAAAAAGTATATTTTTATTGATGGTGTAGTAGAAAAGGCTAATGTGGCTTCTGTTACTTTTGCAGAGCAAGAAGCAGGATATTTAGCAGGATATGCAGCAGCATTACAATCTAAAACTGGTAAAGTTGGATTTATCGGTGGAGCAAAAATTCCTACAGTAGCAAGATTTGGAATTGGATTTGTACAAGGTGCAAAAGCAGTAAATAAAGATATTAAAGTAGTATATAACTACAGTGGATCATTTAGTGATACAAATAAAGGTAAAACAATAGCGGCAACTATGTACGATACAGGAGCTGATGTAATCTTCGTGGCTGCAGGTGGAACTGGTAATGGAGCAATTAAAGAAGCACAAGAAAGAGCTACGCAAGACCTTAAAGAAAGTGGAGAAATTAAACATTGGATTGTAGGTGTTGATAAAGATCAATATACTGATGGTGTCTTTAAAGCTAAAGACAAAGATGGAAAAGATGTTGAAAAATCAGTTGTTGTAGCATCAGTTATTAAACGTGTAGATGTTGCAGTAAAAAATGTATTAGATAGTATCAAAGAAGGTAAATTTGAAGGTGGAAAAGAACATGTCTTTACTATTAAAGAAGATGGAATTGAATTAACTTTAGGAAATCCTAATTTAAATGAAGATGCTAAGTCAAAAATTAAAAATAAAATTGAAGAGTTAAAATCTGGAAAAGAAACAGTTGTAGCAGAAGTTGATAAATTATCTGATAAAAATAATATTGACGGTGAATTATAAAAAATAGTTTAAAGAAAAATCTCTATAAAATTTTTTGTTTTATAGAGATTTTTCTATTAATATGTGATAATGTTACGGAAATAAAGTGAATTAATTTAATGTTCGAGATTTTAAAAGTTTTAATAACGCTTAAAAATAAACATTTATGACTACTTCGTAATAATGTGTAATAATTATAAAGATATAATAGTTCGTATAATAAATGAAAACGATATTAATGTTTTGAAAATGCTTTATTGTTGTTGGTAAGTTACAGATAAAGTATAGAAAATAGTTATGTTATATTCTATAAATACTATATTAATAAGCTTTTATAATTAGAAAACGAACATTATGAAAAATGTTAACATTTTCTAAATATAATATTGATGTTTTAAAGATAATGTGGTATTATTTAGTTATAAACAATATACAAATAAAGGAGACTTTTTATTTATGAAAAAGGTATTTTCATTAATCGCAGTTGTCTTATCAGCAGCATTAATTATTGTTGGATGCTCTTCTAAATCATCTAACGGAAATTCATCTTCAAGCAACTCTGGGTTAAAAATCGGTGTTGTAACTGATGAAGGTGGAGCAAAAGATAAAAGTTTTAACCAAAGTAACGTTGAAACAGTAAAAGCTTGGGCAGAAAAAAATGGTGGAAAAGCACTTAACCCAATCGAAACTAAAAACCAAAGTGATATCGCTGCTAACTTACAAAATGCAGCAAAAGCTTCTGACGTAATTTCATTAGCTGGTTTCTACTTTGAAAAAGAATTACCAAAAGTTGCAGATTCATTTGCAGATAAAAAATTCATTTTCATCGATGGTGTAGTTCAAAATAAAAATGTTGCTTCTGTAACATTCTCAGAACACGAAGCTGGTTACTTAGCTGGATACGCAGCAGCTTTACAATCAAAAACTGGTAAAGTTGGATATATTGGTGGAGCTAAAATTCCTGCAGTAGTTAAATTTGGTGTTGGATTCGTTCAAGGTGCTAAAGCAGCTAAAAAAGACATCAAAGTTGTTTACAACTACAGTGGTTCATTTAACGACACTAACAAAGGTAAAACTTTAGCAGCAACTATGTATGATGCTGGAGCTGATGTAATCTTCGTAGCAGCAGGTGGTACTGGAAGTGGATCTATTAAAGAAGCTCAAGAAAGAGCAACTAAAGATCTTAAAGAAAGTGGAGAAGTTAAACACTGGATCGTTGGTGTAGATAAAGACCAATATTCTGAAGGTGTATTCAAAGCTAAAGATAAAGATGGAAAAGACGTTGAAAAATCAGTTATCTTAACTTCAGCTGTTAAACGTATCGACGTAGCAGTTGCTAACATCTTAGACGCTATCAAAGCTAACAAATTCGAAGGTGGACAAGCTAAAGTCTTCACTATTAAAGAAGATGGTGTTGGACTTCCAGCAGAAAACCCTAACTTAAGCGATGATATTAAAGGTAAAATTAAAACAGTTGTTGAAGATCTTAAAGCTGGAAAAGCAACAGTTGCAGCAGA
>CAMYEU010000099.1 GCA_947254465.1 uncultured Gemella sp.
ACGAGATCCTGAGATGTCTCGTGGGCTCGGAGATGTGTATAAGAGACAGACCTATAAGTGTATCGCTTATAGGTCAATTTTGTGATATTTAAACAATAATTTTAATATTAAACATTAAATAATATTGTCTTGATGAAGTATTACATTATTTAAATTTAATTTTAATGATATTATGTATAATTGTTTTTACTGAATATGTTATAATAGAAATTAGAAAGAAAGGAGGAGAAATGTTGAAATATTGTAAAATTGTAAGTTTTGGACTATTGTGTTTTTGTTTAACTATAACTACTAGTTCTGAAATAAAAGCAGACTATTTTACTGATTATAATACGACTGTAATGGATACGGTACTAAAGGATAATGTATTTAATTTTGATTTATTCTCTAAAACCAGAAGTTATTCTCTTCCTACTATAAAGAATAGTGTAATTCAAAGTGGTATGGATGAATTGGAGTATAGTGCTGAATTATTAAGTTATAAAAAGAATTCTCAAAATTATTTAATTTTCTATTCACTTGATAGTAACAATATTCCGAATGAAATTTTTAGAATACAATTGAAAAAAAGTGGAACTGGTAAGATAGTAGATAAAAATTTACTAAAACTTTTTGTTCCGAATAGCAGAATAATAATGAATGTTACTAGTTATGATATTGATAATAAAGGAAATATAGAAAATCTTGAATATTCTAAATCAAGTCAAGTATATTTTACTAAAAAGAATATTAATTTAGTTGTAACAGAAGGATCAAAAGAAGTAGTAAATAGAACTATAGAATTAAAAAATATACCTAAGGACGATAAGGTTTCGATTTTACCGTATGAATTGGAACAGTATTATCGTCCAGATAAGTATTATATTTATACAAAAGCTAAGATACTAGTGGATGATAAAGAAATTAGTGCGGAAAATATGGAACTTCCATACTTATCTAAAAAAATAGAAGTAAAATTAGCTCAGGATAAAGATTATTGGAATAATGTTAAGTTAGAATATCCTTCAGAATTCAAAAGGAATGATAAAGAGTTTCTAATTAAACAAGGAGTAACATTTGCTAATTTTATTAAAGAAAATAATATTAAGGGAATTTCTGGTAATGATTCAAGTTATGAATTTTCTGGTTATTATCTAGACAATAAGGAAATCGCAAATACTCAGGTATTGGGGAATAATATAAAAATTGAAGCAAAATATAATACAAAAATATTATTGGATAACGGTATTACTAAGAAAGAAGTGACGTTGCTAACTGGTCAGAAACTAAGTGAAATAGATACTAAGTTCTTTGATAGAGAAAAATATCATGTTGATAGTTATACTATTTTAGATGTAAAAGATAATTCTAAAATTAATGAAATTAAGGATTTATCTGAAGTTAGTATCGACAATAGTATTATAGTAAAAGCAAATTATAAAGAAAATGTTAATACTATTAAAATTCGACAGGATGATTATAATAAACGATTTGGTAAGGTTGATGATAGTATAAAAGATAAAGATATAGAGTGGCCTGAAACTAAAAAAATAGGGGATTTACTAGCAGAACTTCGTAAAAAAATTAAACCAAATTCAGGATATGAAGTACTATTTAGATCCAATAAGAAAGTAATCAGCGATGATGATTATATTACAGCTGAAACAGTGTTAGAGATTTACTTTAAAAAAGTAGAGAGTGAATGGGTAACTGTTAAATTTGTTGGAAGAGGAATAGATAAATTTTTATCTGATGGTCAAGATGTATTAGTAGGCTCAAAAATAGATAGTATGATAAACTTACCGACAGCAACAGGAGTAACAGAGCAAGAGTTCTTAGGTTGGCAGGCAAATAGTGATTATTTAATGGCTGGTGAAAACTCAGAAAATATCAGAGTTTCTAAAAACAAGCTATTGCAAACGAATGAGCTAGGGGCTGTAGTTACAGAAAAAGGAAAAGATATTGTATTTACTGCAGTATATAGAAAGTTATTTAATGTAGAATTTGAAAAAACTTTTGAAGGAAATATTAATCTTTCTAAAGGAACATCTAATATTTTAAGAGTTGATGAATTTAATAATATTGGGGATGCTACAAAAAATAATAAAATTATAGTAGCGCCTAAATCAGGTTACTCATTATCACATTTTATTGCAAATAAAACAGTAAAAGTAAATATGGATAAAGGAACAAAAGAGATTTTTGTAGGTCAAAAAATTGAAGAAAATGATCTTTATAATATTGTTCCTACATCAGATTTAAAAATTACTCCGGTATTTAAATTAAGTGTAATTCCGTCAACACTAGAAGAAATGATAGAAAACAATAAGATAAAAACTGTTGATGATGCATTAGATATAAAATTTGAATCAACTGAAAATATTAAAAAAATATTAGGACCACTTTACTATTTAAGGTAGTCAAAAAAGGCTTAGCAAAATGCTGAGCCTTTTTATCGTTCTTTTAGATTTTTTCTAAAAATTGTTCTACTTCATTTTGAGTTTTAGCTAGTCTTGACACAAATCGGCTAACTTCAACATTATTTTTGTAACCTACAAAAGAAGGAATACCAAAAATATCAAGAGCTTGTGCTATTTCTGGAAAATCATCACGATTAACGTAGATGAATTTTATTTCAGGAAACTTGTTCATTGTTTCTTCTAAATAACGATTAAGCATGATACAATCAGGGCACCATGTTGCAGAAAATACAAAAACAATTTTTTCATTTTCCTCTTTCAAAGTTTTAAATTGTTCTATAGAATTTAATTTTTCTATATAGTTAAACATATAATCACCTCATTTATGGGAAAATTATATCATAAAAGGAAGTAATTATCATTAACAATGCTTGAATAGTTTAAATGGAAATCATTGGAAAGTATTGAAAACCTCTGATAACGAGATGATTTTCAATTTTTGATTACAAATGTAAGCATATCTATTGAATTAAATTGTTAAATGTTGCATAATATGAAATATAGAGATTAAGTTTAACTTACGAAAAGTTAAGGAAATACTAATCTTTAGTTGATAAAAGCTATACTATATTATAGAGGTGAAAATATGGCAAAACATTATGATTATATTGCAATTGGTGGAGGAAGCGGTGGAATAGCTTCAATTAACCGAGCTGCAATGTACGGTGTAAAAGGATTGTTAATCGAAGGTAATGAATTAGGAGGAACATGTGTAAACGTTGGATGTGTTCCTAAAAAAGTTATGTGGCATGCGTCACAAATATCTGAAAGTTTAAAACTATATGCAAATGATTATGGATTTAATTTTGGAGATGTAGAATTTGATTTCTCAAAATTAGTAGGTAATCGTTCTGCATATATTGATAGAATTCATGGTTCTTATGAACGTGGATTAAACAATAATAAAGTAGATCTAGTAAGAGGATATGCTAAATTTGTAAATAAAAATACAGTTGAAGTTAATGGTGAACAATATACAGCTGATCACATACTAATAGCGACTGGTGGACAACCAACTATCCCTAATGTTGAAGGTGCTGAGTTTGGTGTTACTTCTAATGAAGTATTTACACTTAAACAATTACCAAAACGTATTGCTGTAGTTGGTGCAGGATATATCGCAGTTGAACTTGCAGGGGTATTCAATGGATTAGGTGTTGATACTCATCTGTTTGTACGTCGCGATCGTCCTTTAAGAACATTTGATAAAGATATAGTAGATACTTTAGTAAAAGTAATTAATGAAGAAGGACCAACTCTTCATACAAATGCTATTCCTAAAAAAGTTGTAAAAAACGCTGATGACAGTGTTACTTTAGTACTTGAAGATGGACGTGAAACTACAGTTGACTTATTAATCTGGGCAATTGGTAGAAAACCATTATCTGAAAATCTTAACTTAGAAGCTGCAGGTGTGGAAGTAGATGAGCGTGGATTTATTCCAACAGACAAATACCAAAACACTAATGTAGAAGGAATTTATGCAGTTGGAGATGTAACAGGGCGACTTGCCTTAACTCCAGTTGCTGTTGCGGCAGGACGTAGATTATCAGAAAGATTATTTAATAATAAACCTGAAGAGCACTTAGATTACACTAATGTTGCTACAGTAGTATTCTCACACCCAGCGATAGGTTCTATTGGATACACAGAAGAACAGGCTATTAAAGAGTTTGGTGAAGAAAATATTAAAGTTTATAAATCATCATTCACTCCAATGTATTCTGCAATAACTAGTCACAGACAACCATGCTTTATGAAACTAGTAACTCTTGGTGAAGACGAGAAAGTTATTGGATTACATGGAATCGGTTATGGTGTTGATGAAATGATTCAAGGTTTTGCTGTTGCAATTAAAATGGGAGCAACAAAACGTGATTTCGATAACACAGTAGCAATTCACCCAACAGGTTCTGAAGAATTCGTAACAATGAGATAATTATATAAAAATAGAAGCAGGAAAATTCTAAAATTTTGATTTATTAAAATCAATCTTATTGAATTGACCTGCTTATTTTATTTGACATTAATATTAAATAGGAGTATTCTGAACTTGGGAGGAGATTACTATGAAAAAATTATTAAAAACAGTAATTATTGGAATATTCACAGTATCTATATCAACGGGTTGTGTAAGGTTTAGTAAAGAGGATGCAGAAACAAATGTTACAAAAGAATCTTCTAATAAGGTATTTAAAGAATGGATTGGAGAAAAAGGAATAGACAGTATTAAAATTAGCACAATAAAAAATAATGTTAAAGTCTATTATCATGATAATGAAACAATTCTAATAAAAGGGAATTTTAAGGGGAATTATAAGTATAATACTAATAATAACTTGCTAGATATTACTTCATCTGCAGAGGAATCAGATGAAAATAGTCTAACGATATATCTTCCCAAAAAAGAATATAAAAGTATTAGTATAGAAAATAAAGATGCAACTTCGAAAATATTTGATGTTAATGTTAAGAATTTAGTTGTTAATAGTAATGATGAGATAGTTGTTGATGGAGCTGAAGTAGAAAACCTTAAATTATCTACTGATAATAAAAAGGTACAGATTACTAAAGATACTATAAAAAGTGCAGTAATTGAAACAAAAAATAATACGAAAATAATAGTAGATCAAACTAAAGTGAATTCTATGAATTTGTTAACAGATGCTGGTGATATATTTGCTAAGATAGTAGGTAATAAAGAAGATTATCAAATTAATTACAGTAAGAATACAACAGCTGCTAAGGAAAAACAAATAACAGCAATTTCAAATAAAGGAAAAGTCGAAATTAGCTTTATTTAAATTAGAATCTGAATTTTTCGAAATATTAAATAAGAGATGGATTTTAATATGTCCATCTCTTTAGTTTTAAAATTTCCCATTTTTTATGAAATTTTCTAGTTTTCTTCTATCTTTATCACTCATTCGAATATGTCTATTTTTTAATTCTCTTGAATTGTGTTTTCTGGTTATTTTAGAAACATTTTGTTTTCTATCTTTTAACTCTTTTATAAACATGTGACAATCTCTTAGAATGGCTCCATAGCCAAGTGTTGTATCACGTTCATCATTATCATCACTTACAACTATAATATCCACAAAGTGATTAATTCTTAATTCACGAGTTTTTCTTTCTATCCATTGATCAGCACGTTCTCCAGTTTTTGTATAAACAATACTGATAGGTGGTTCTTCTTTTATATATTCTTTTGCACGAGTTAGATAAGCGTCAAATACGCAGTAAACGATATAGTTATTGCCACCTGCATATTCGCGAAGCATATCAATTAGAATGTCTCGTTCGGTAGGAAAGGTAGAGCTTTTTATTAAGTCATATTCTTTCATACGAAAAAGTAAATTATAACCGTCAATAAATAAATATTGTTTTTTCATAAAAAGTCCTCCTTTGATAATTTAATTAATTTCTTTCCTCATATCTACATGCTCAATACCAGCGTCTAAATATATTATGTCATTAACTCGATTATAATCTAATGATTTATAGAAGTTTTCGGCTTGTATTTGAGCACTAAGTTCGATAATTATTTTTCTTTTTAAAATTTGCTGTGCGATATTTTCGCATCCAATAATAAGTTCACGTCCAATTCCTTGACCGCGGTATTCTTTATCAATAACAACGCGTCCGATGTGAATAACATCTTTATCCATATCGATAAGACGTGCGACTCCGATAAGTTTATCGTTATTAAAATATCCAATATGAACTGTATTTTCGCTATAATCTTTTTCATCTAATTCTAGTTCAATAGGAACTTTTTGTTCTTTAACAAATACTTCAATACGAAGAGCAAAACCAAGATCGAGCTCTTCTTTAGATTCTAATATCTTAATCATTAGATTTTATTCTTTCATACATAATGATTCCAGCTGCTACAGAGGCATTTAAGCTCTGAATTTTTCCTAGCATTGGTAGGTGATATAAGAAGTCACACTCATTAGTAACAACTTTACTCATACCTTCACCTTCGTTACCAATTACAATAGCTAAAGGTACATCTTTTGCAATTTTCGTATAATCTTCAGAACGTTCTGCTAGTGTAGTTCCAGCAATCCCTGTCTCTTATACACATCTGACGCTGCCGACGATATGCAGTGTG
>CAMYEU010000100.1 GCA_947254465.1 uncultured Gemella sp.
TCCAACTCCTACTTTACCTGAGGTAAAAAATGAAGAGAAACCAAAAGTAGAAGAAGTAGTTGTAAGACCTAGCATTTTATCATTTGCTGGAATTCAATTTGAGACTAGTGATGGATTTAAACTATCTGAAGATAGTATAAGAACACCAACTTCAACAGGATTTCTTGTAGTTCATGGTGAACACCAACACTTTGTATTTTACAAACAATTAGTTAATTCTAAGTGGGAAAAACTTATTCCACATCAATATCTGAACCAAGCTAAAGAAGAGTACGACAAGTTAGAAAAAGAAGTTAATGAGAAGATTAATTATCTTTCTAGAAAATATAGTATAAGTAAAGAAAAGTTCAGTTATGTTAGTATTTCTAATGGAGATGCAATATCTTATAATGGAAAAATAGAATTGTTAAAAGATATTAATGTTAATGAAAAAATAGAAAAAAATAATAATTCAGAAAGTAATCCTACTTCTAATGTTGAGGGAAATAATCAAGAAAACATTAGTGAAGAAAAAGAAATCGAAGAAAAAATCAATTATGTTGCTAAACAATTAAATATAGATAAAAGTTCTATAAAAGTAATTGAAACAGCAGAAGGTAAGGCACTGGTATATCCACATGGGGATCATAGCCATACTATATTGGTTAAAGATGTAAATACATCTAAACCTTTGGCAGATTCACATAGTAATTTGGGAGCTGAGACGCTGAAAAAATTAGGGTTTGATGATGACATTATCCATGATATTCAACATGCATCAGCTGATACTGACTTTCCTACACAAGAAACAAGTGTAGAGAAAATGAAAGAGTGGTTAAAAACTGTTAAGTATCTAAACATAGGTCAAAACAAAGATCCACTTAAAAGAAATGGATTAGATCTTATGCCAAATATAGAAGTTCTTGGTATTGGATATACTTCTATCGATGATATTACGCCTGTTTATAAATTCAAGAAATTGAAACAATTATATGTATCAAGAACAGGTATTAAAGATTATTCATTTATAAAAAATATACCAACATTAGAAGGGATTGATTTCTCTGAAAATGACATACATGATATCTCGTTCTTAAAAGACTATCCAAATTTAAAATTAGTATCTGCTGCAGGAAATAATATAGAAAATATTGAAGTACTAAAAAATCTTACTAACTTAGAGTCGTTGAATTTAGACAATAACAAGATTAAGGATATCTCACCTCTAAAAGATTTAAATCACTTAAAAGCAGTTAGTCTTGAAAATAATAATATTACAAAATTAGATGCATTGAGTAACAAAAATGAATTAGAACGTTTATTCTTATCTAACAACAGTGGGTTAGAATTGTCGACCTTGAAAAATGATAATTTAGAACAGCTGACGGTAAATAATACTAATATAAGGGACTTGAGTGTTGTTTCTAACTTACCTAAGTTGAAAAAAATAGTGGCAAATGATAATAAAATAACAACATTATCTCATTTGAAAAATGCTAAAGTTTTAGAAAGCGTAGAAGTTAATAATAATAAAATTGATAGTTTAGATTTTGAAAACAGTACAATTACAAGTCTAGAAATTAAAAATAATAAATTAGAAGAGATTAATAACATTAATAAACTATCTGCACTTGAAAATTTAGATGCCAGTGCCAATAAAATTAGTGAGTTCCCATCTAATAAACAAGATAAATTAATTAATCTAACAGTAAATAACAATGTTATTAGATCGATGGAAAATATAAATAATCTTACAGCCCTAAAATACTTAACAATGTCAAATAACTATGTATCTACATTAGAATTAAAAGAAAAAAATAAAACTTTAGAATACCTAGATATAAGTCATAATACTCTTCCGAAAGAAGAGTTAGAAATTCCAAGTGATGGAAATATTCCAAAAGGAATAATGAGTAATTTTGAAAAAGTTGAAGGAGGAGATATAAAAGATAACTACACATTGTCTGCTGATTTTATTACAGAGCAAGCAGAAAAATTACAAGAAGAAATATTAAAACTTAAAGAAGAGAAAAAATTATCTTCAGAAGTCGCTGATGAATTAAAACAAAAAGCTCGTATTATTTATCTTGATATGTCTTACAGTGTAGATCAAAGTAGAAATAAACAAATTGATTTAGAAAAACAATTGAGTGAAATAAGAAAACAAGTTAAAGAAAATTTAGTTGAATCAACTAACGAGATAGCTAATAAAGAAAATTCAGCTGCCGAGTCGCCTAATACAGAAGCTGAGCATGCTTCAGAAGTAGCAAATCATAATGAAGTAGAAGAACATGATTTTGTATTCGATGTGAATAATATTGTTAGTGAAGAAGCAGATGGCTATATTGTAAAACATGGTGATCATAATCACTTCGTTAAAAAATCTGATTTATCAGCTAAACAATTAGAAGAAGCAAAAGAATTTTTGGCTAAGAAAGGTGAAGCAACAATAACTGAAGATAAAGCAACATTAGACAGCAAGAAAAATTACATTTCTCTATTCTATGGTATAAATGTCAGTGACTTTTCAGTCGAGAATAACACGTTAGTATTTAACTATAACGGAGTAGTTAAACGTATTGCATTTAGTGATATAACTGTTCCAGAGATGAGCTCAGATTTAGAAGGGGATTTTGAAAAAGAAATAACAGCGTTGGCAAGCAGTATGAATACAACAGTTGAACATATTCAGGTACAAGATGGACAAATGATAGTAAATCATGGTGATCACAACCATTATTATCCAATTAAGAGTCCTGGATGGAGATTATATAATCAAAACAAAATACCCTATATAGAGATTCCAAAAGTAAATGGGAATATTGATGAAGCTGTAGTTAATAGTAGATTAACAGAATTAGAAAATAAAGCCCAGGCTGTATTTGCCAATAATCCAGCTAAATTAAGAAAAGTACTAAATTGGTTGAATAACTTTAGAGACGTTAGTTTAGCCTGGCATGTTACAGCAACAGATGGTTATTTACAAGCATTAGATAAGTTTGAAAAAACTCAAATTAATGCATAACTTTAGATTATAAAAAATAAAAGATAGTGGAGTGGGAAGAGATAACCTAAAGCTATTATCTTTTTATAAAGGTTTTTTAGCTGATACGGACTGGAAAAAAGACTCAAGGAGTTTATGTAAACTCTTTGAGCCTTTCTTTATGGGTTCTTTATTTATTGTTTTAGAGAATAATTAACTAGTCTCTTTCAATTTTAGTGATTCCTCTCATGTATGGACGAAGAACCTCTGGTACCGTGATAGAACCATCTTCATTTTGATAGTTTTCGATAATAGCTGCTAGACAACGTCCTACCGCTAATCCAGAACCGTTTAATGTGTGAAGGAATTCAACTTTTCCAGTATCTTCACGTTTGAAACGCATGTTTGCACGACGCGCTTGGAAATCTGTACAGTTTGAACAAGAACTGATTTCTTTATATGCATTATAACTTGGTAACCAAACTTCGATATCGTAAGTTTTAGCACTAGAGAATCCTGTATCTCCAGAACATAGAGTAATTACACGATATGGTAAGTTTAATTTTTTAAGGATATTTTCAGCATGTCCTGTCATTATTTCTAATTGTTCGTATGAATTTTCAGGTTTAGCAAAGCGAACCATTTCTACTTTATTGAATTGGTGAAGACGGATTAATCCACGAGTATCACGACCTGCGCTTCCTGCTTCAGATCTGAAACAGATACTAAATGCTGTAACTCCTTTTGGTAACATATCTTCAGTTAAGATTTCTCCATTGTAGTAGTTTGTTAATGGAACTTCGGCCGTTGGGATAAGAGTTAAACCTTCTGATTCAACTGTATATACATCTTCAACAAATTTAGGAAATTGACCTGTACCAAATAGTGCAGTTCTATTAACTAATTGAGGTACCATGAATTCTTCATATCCATGTTCAACAACGTGAGTATCAATCATAAAGTTGATTAATGCACGTTCAAGAAGAGCTCCAGCTTTTTTGTAGTATACGAATCTACTTCCAGAGATTTTGGCTGCACGTTCGAAATCTGCAATGTCTAATTCTTCAACTAAATCCCAGTGGGCTTTTGGTTCAAAGTCAAATTCTCTTACTTGTCCAATACGACGAACTTCGATGTTTTCATCTTCATCTTCACCGATAGGAGTCTCATCAGAGATAAGGTTAGGGATTCTAATAATTTTTTCATTAATTTCTTCTGCGATTTGTTTAACTTCAATATCACGAGTTGTAATTTCATCAGAAACTTTTTTCATATCAGCTATTACATCTGAAGCATCTTCACGTTTTCTTTTTAAGATTGCAATCTCTTCACTTTTTTTGTTACGAAGTGCTTTTAGATCTTCCACTTGAACAAGTAGCTCACGACGTTTTTTATCTAAGTCGATAAGTAGATCAACTACATCTGTTTCTAAGTTTCTTGCTGCTAATTTTTCTTTTACCATTTCAGGATTTGCTCTGAATAATTTAATATCTAACATAATTATATGCTCCTTCTAAATAATTTATTTTGATTGAATTTTACAAGTAAAATAAAAAATCCCTTACGTCAAAGACGCAAGGGACGATTAATTTCTATACCGTGGTTCCACCCAAATTCAATCTAAAAGATTCTTGTAAATTAATTTGATATTATTTATAGTAGAATTTTAAAATAAACAATAAGCACTTTCAGCATCTGTGCCCTCTCTGGGAATGTTTTTAGATTAAAACATGTCTATAATCAAATTTTATATATCTATTTAACCTAATTTTACTCTATTTTTATCTTTTTTGTCAAGTCTTTTTAGATTATTTCTCTTCTGTTTGGTTGTTGGTTGTTTCTTCTTTTGATGTAGTACTGTTAGAAGTATCTTCTTTTTCTGTGTTGTTTTTTGGCTCTACTGTAGTTGTATTGTTGCTACTAGAAACTTTGTTTTCTGAGTTAAGAGTCGTACTATTTTCATTTTCTGTTGAAGGTTCTTTTGGTTTAGCACTTGCTAATAATGCAGCAAGTAATCTGTCGATATCATTAATTAGTATCGTTTCAGCTTTTCCACCAAGTGTGAAGTTTACCGCTTTTCCATATGGTGTTTCAATAATATTCAGCGAATCTGGAGAAAGTTTAAAGATTCCCGCAAGTAAGTTTACTTTTGCAGTTTCTGCTGGAGTAAGTTCTACTTTTTTATTATCTGTCGTATTATTTTCTTCTTTAGGAGTACTTACTTCATTGTTTGGTTGATTTCCAGTGTTACTTTCATTATTTGTGTTATTATCTTTTTCTTCTTCTGGTTTTACTTCAGTGGCTGGAGTAGTTAATTCAGTTTTCTCTGTTGTTTTATTTGCATATTTTTCAAAATCTGCTTTGTCATACTTGGCATTAGAGAATTCGATTGGGAATGAAGGATCGTTTGCTTCTTTAGCGAATTGTTCAGCTGAAGAGCGAAGTGTTGCACCATCACTGTCAGTCTCATTTAATTTATTATATTTTTCACCAAATTCTACTTTTGAACTTTCATTGTGTTCTAGTGCGTAGTGAAGAGCATTTTTCGCATTAATAAGTCTTGTAACAAGTGTTCTCATAGGGGTTCTAGTGATGAATGCTTGAGATTCATATGAATCTTTTACAAGAGAAGCAAGTTCTTCACGTAGTTGGTTATCAATCTTATCACTATCTATATTCTCCAAGAAGTATTTGATGTAACTTACAGTTGTAATACTTTCACGATCTTCAAATTTTTGAAGTTCATCTAGCATATGACTAACTTTATTTAGTGTATTAGCATCTTTATTTGAGCTAGCTTCATTTAACTCATTAGTTAAGTCAGTTTTTGAAAGACCATATTTTTCAATATCAGTATCTTTGATTCTATTTAGTAGAGTATTATATTTTTTAACTAATTCATCATTTTTAGAAGTATTCGCATTAGCTTCTTCTTGAATGTATTTTTTGTCAAAATTATTCAACATTTCAAGGTATCCGTCAGTAGAGTTGGTTGGTAATTCTTCTATTGTTGCGCGTAATTGATCTAGTGCACGATTTACACGGTTTGCTTGCTTTTTATCATTGCTGTGTTTAGCAAGGTTATTAGCTTTAAGTTCCTCGATACGTTTGAATACAGCTTCTTTATCAAAGTCTCCCGCAACATAGTTTCCTGTGATATTAGGAATTCTATTTTTGTAGTAGATGTCAGCTCCTTTAGATAAAATTTTAACAAAATGATCATGATCTCCATGAGGAATTACAAATTTATCCCCGTCACGTTTGATTTTATCTGCAGGAATACCTGTACGTTTTGATAAAGCAAGTAATTCATTTTCAAAATCCACTTCATCATCACCTGTAACTTCTGGAATATGGAATTTCTCGCGAGGAATTAGATATGGGTGAATGTGTGTTGGATCGTAAGCTGTCTCTTATACACATCTGACGCTGCCGACGATATGCAGTGTGT
>CAMYEU010000101.1 GCA_947254465.1 uncultured Gemella sp.
ACGAGATCCTGAGATGTCTCGTGGGCTCGGAGATGTGTATAAGAGACAGCTACTAATTATATCGGAGACTTTATGGTAAGTAATGTTCTTGCTGCTCTTATTGCTGTGTGGGTAAAAGGTTATAGTGTTGAACAGTTAGTTGGCATCTTACCTAAGCTTGGAGCGCTATACGGTCGAATGGAAATCTTAGGAGATGAACTACCGATTGATATTATAAGTGATTTTGCACATACTCCAGATGGATATGAAAAATTATTAGAAGCCACTCGTGAGATGAGAAAAGGAAAACGAACTCTTCTTGTAACTGGAATGGGTGGTGGACGTGATATTTCTAAAGGACCATTAATTGGTGAAATTATCTCAGAAGCAGATTATGTTGTTATTACAACTGATAGCCCTCGTGATGAGGACGTAGAAGTTCTTATGGGGTCAATTGAAAAAGGAATGACTCATAAAAATTATGAAAAAGTATGGTTTAGAACTGATGCTGTTAAACGAATAATTGAACTGTCTGAACCTGGAGATGTAGTAATTTTAGCATCAAAAGGACGCGAAGATTATGAAATTCTCCAAGGTGGTAAAAAAGTTTGGCACTCAGATCCAATCGTTGCAGTAGAAGAAGCGAAAAAGAAATTTAATATTAAATAAAAAATTGAAAGGAAAATAACGTGGTAGAAAAAATTAGAGAACAAGTAGAAAAAAGAAGAACATTTGCGATTATCTCCCACCCCGATGCTGGTAAAACAACATTAACGGAGAAATTACTATTATTCGGTGGAGCTATTCGTGAAGCAGGAACAGTAAAAGGTAAAAAGACCGGAAAATATGCAAAAAGTGACTGGATGGATATTGAGAAACAACGTGGTATCTCTGTAACTTCATCAGTAATGCAACTTGATTATGATAACAAAATTATCAACATCCTAGATACACCAGGGCACGAAGATTTCTCAGAGGATACATATCGTACGCTTATGGCAGTAGATAGTGCTGTAATGGTTATTGACGGAGCTAAAGGGATTGAGGCTCAGACATTAAAACTATTCAAAGTATGTCGTATGCGTGGTATTCCAATCTTTACATTTATCAACAAAGTTGACCGTGAGATTAAAGATCCATTAGAATTATTAGAGGAAATTGAAGAAAAATTAGAAATAGAAACATATCCGATGAATCTTCCTGTAGGTATGGGACAAAACTTTTTTGGTATTATGGATAGAAAAAATCATTTCATAGAGCCATTTAAGGAAGATAGTGATTTCGTAGAATTAGATGAAGAGTATAATATCGTAGATGATAATCCGCTTGCTCAAGATACTATGTATCAAAAATGTGTAGAAGACATGATTCTTATTACTGAAGCAGGTGTTGACTACGACTATGATAAACAACTAAAAGGGGAACAAACGCCAGTATTCTTTGGATCAGCATTATCATCATTTGGAGTAGAAAGTTTCTTAAACTACTACGTGGATAATGCACCAACACCAAAAGGTCGTCGTGGAGTAAATGAAGAAGATATTCAACCAACAGGTGAAGACTTCTCAGGATTCATCTTCAAAATCCAAGCCAATATGGACCCTAAACACCGTGATAGAATCGCATTTTTACGTGTGTGTTCAGGTGAGTTTAATCGTGGTATGGATGTAAACTTAGCAAGAACAGGAAAAAAACTAAAAATTTCACGTTCAACTAACTTCATGGCAGATGATAAAGCCACTGTAGATGTAGCTTATGCAGGAGATATTATAGGGCTTTACGATAGTGGAAACTATCAAATCGGTGACACACTTTATCAAAATAAAAAAGTTGAATTTGAAGCACTTCCTTCATTCACTCCAGAAATATTCGTAAAAGTTTCTGCAAAAAATGTACTGAAACAAAAACACTTCCACAAAGGTGTTGAGCAACTTGTACAAGAAGGAGCTATTCAATACTATAAAACATTACATACGAACCAAATTATCTTAGGGGCAGTAGGTCAATTACAATTTGAAGTCTTTGAGCACCGTATGAAAAATGAATACAATACTGAAGTAATAATGGAACGTATTGGACAAAAAACTACTCGTTGGATTGAAAATGAAGAATCAATTAATGAGAACATGTCAAGTTCAAGAAGTATCTTAGTTAAAGATTTATACGATAATTACGTATTTTTATTCGAAAATGATTTCGCAATGAACTGGTTCAGCGATAAATATCCAGATGTAAAACTGTTTAGTAAACTTTAATATAAAAAGAGTATCTCAATCATTTCTAGAGATACTCTTTAATTTTTTTAATTATATCGATATATTAGTTAAACAAAAAAATGTTGCTTAGTTATAATAGTTTTATATGTAAAAATTTGAAAAAAACTGCTTATAGGTATATAATTAAGTGTTGGCAAAATTTTAATATAAAGAGGATAGCATGAGAAATTTAATAAAGAAAATGCTGGATCTTTACAAAGAACCTAAATACAAAAGTATAGTTAACTACATATTCTTTGGAGTTTGTACGACACTAGTAAATGTTGTTACATACTTTATTTTGTATTACTATGGTATGGAAGTTAGACCAGCGAATTTAATATCTATAACATTATCGATTTTATTTGCATATTTTGTTAATGCTAGGTACGTATTTAATTCGAAGGCTGTAGGATTTAAGAAGGTATTTTATGAACTTAGTAAATTCTTTACAGCTAGATTATCTACGCTTGTTATAGAAGTATTTGGAGTAGAATTATTCATTTACTTAGGAATGAATGCCTATCTAAGTAAATTTATTATTCAATTTGTAGTACTTGTTGCTAATTATGTTATTAGTAAATTTTTAGTTTTCACAAAGGAGAAAAATAACTAATGAAATGGTTTATTACTGATATGGATGGAACTTTTTTAAATGATAAAAAAGAAGTTGCACCAAATGCGAAAGATGTAATAGTAAAACTGCAAGATAAAGGAAGTAAATTCATAATTGCCACGGGAAGACCTGATATTGCGGTTAAGCATTATTATTACAACTTAGGGATGAACGATGTAGTTATTTCTAATAATGGAAGTTTAATAAGAAATCTATCAACAGGTGAAATAGTTTATCAAAAGAGCTTTAAGATAGAAGAAATTGAAAAAATTTACAGTATGTTTAAGGAACTAAATGATGATGAAATAGAATTTCACGTGTATACATTAAATTATATTTATTGCACGCACTTATCGTTTAGTATGGCTAGAATGAAAAAGCTTGAAGCGGATATGCCAGAGGAACTGAAAACGCCAATGTATATTCATGATGACATTATAGGTGAAATCAAAAAGAATAATGAAGATTGTCAAAAAATTATGATGATTGCTAAAGATCATGATAAAGTAGTGAACTTCTTTAATAAGGTAAGTAAAGTTCTAGAAGTAGATGGAACATTTTCAGCGACTGATTTCTTTGATATTATGCCAAAAGGATGTAATAAAGGAACAGCAATTGAAAAACTAGCTGAATATTATAATTCTCCAATTGAAGATTGTGTAGTATTTGGTGATAATTTTAATGACAAAGAAATGTTCGACGTAGCAGGATGGAGTGTTTGTCCAAATAATGCTAAAGAAGAAATTCAAAATATGTGTGATGAAGTTATCGGAAATAATAATGATTTTTCTGTTATTAAATATGTAGAAGATTATTATAAAAAAATTAAATAAATACTTGATAACTTAGCGAAAATTTGATAAATTAGAAGGTAGCGTATTAATTACCTATATAGCGATTTACATATAAATAATTTTATATCTGATTACTATAAATTGTACAATGAAAAATAAAATAAAGGAGAACTTTCATGAGAGGAAGAAGAAATGAGAAGAAAAAGTTCAGTAGGATACTTGCTTTCTTGTCATTAGTTGTTATTATTCTTACTTCAATAGGATTAACATCGAAATCTAATGCACAAAAAGTAAATCTTGGACTGGATCTTCAAGGAGGATTTGAGGTACTATACCAAGTAGAACCTCTTAAAGAAGGTCAATCTATAGATGAAGCAGCTGTTAAAGCAACTGCTGATACTATTAGTAGACGTATTAACATACTTGGGGTAAGTGAACCTGTTATCACTGTTGAATCAGGAAACAGAATTCGTGTCGAACTTGCAGGTGTGAAAGATCAAGAATCAGCTCGTAAAGTATTATCAACACAAGCGAATTTAACTATTCGTGATATTGAAGATAAAGTATTGTTAGACGGTTCTGATTTAGAAGAAAATGGAGCTTCTCAAGGATTTGATCAAAACAACAAGCCAGATGTTAACTTGAAGTTAAAAGATGCTGATAAATTCGGTAATATTACATCTGAAATTAGCAAACGTGGTCAAGGACAAAACTTAATGGTTATTTGGATGGACTTCAATGAAGGAGATTCATTTAAAGCTGAAGCGGCTAAAGAGAAACCTAAATACGTTTCTGCACCCCAAGTTGCTCAAACTATTAACTCTAAAGATGTTCAAATAACTGGTAACTTTACTGTTAAAGAAGCTAAAGAAATGGCAGCTTTACTAAACTCAGGTGCACTACCAGTTAAATTAACAGAAATTTACTCTAACTCAGTAGGTGCTCAATTCGGTGCTGATGCATTACATCAAACAGTATATGCAGGTGCTATCGCTTTAGCTATTATCTGTTTATTTATGTTAGTTATTTATCGAGTTCCTGGATTCGTAGCGAGTGTAATGATGGTTGCTTACGTGTATATTACTGTGGTATTCTTCAATATGATTTCAGGGGTGTTGACACTTCCTGGTATTGCAGCTTTAATTCTAGGGGTTGGTATGGCAGTCGATGCTAATATCATTATGTACGAAAGAATTAAAGAAGAAGTACGTGCTGGATATCCATTGAAGAAAGCATACTTAGATGGTGCTAAACAGTCGCTATGGACAATCTTTGACTCACAATTTACTACAGTTATCGCGGCAGTAGTACTATTCATCTTTGGTACAAGTAGTGTTAAAGGTTTTGCGACAATGTTATTACTATCAATACTTGTCAGCTTTATAACTGCGGTCTTTGGTACTAGATTATTACTAAGTTTATTGGTAAACTCTAATATCTTTAATAAACGCCCAGGGTACTTTGGTGTTAGCAAGAAGAGTATTCACGAAACTAAATTCGGTATTAATTCACTTAACTTAAGTACTAAATTTGAATGGCTAAGCTTTACTAAGCACATGAAGAAATTTTTTGCATTAAGTATTGCGATTATGATAGCAGGATCTATTTCTCTAGGAATGAATAAACTTAACCTAGGAATTGACTTTTCTAGCGGTACTCGTATAGATGTAGCAGCAAATACTGAATTATCTGTAGAAAAAATTCAAGAGGACTTAAATAACTTAAAAGTAAAAGATGAGAAAATAGTTTTATCACCAGATAAAAAACAAGCAACAGTTCACTCTAAAGAGAGTTTTGAACAAGATAAATCAATTGAAATAAAAGAATACTTTGCTAAAAAATATAAAAAAGATGCTAACCTAAGTGTTGTATCTCCGGTAATCGGAAAAGAATTAGCTAAGAATGCATTATTCGCATTAATGTATGCTTCAATAGGTATCATTATTTATGTAGCATTCAGATTCGAATGGCGTATGGGACTTACGAGTGTTATCGCATTACTACATGACGTATGTATCATCATTTTTATCGCTAGCTTATTACGATTAGAAATAGATATTACATTTATTGCAGCAGTACTAACAATTGTAGGTTACTCGATTAACGATACAATTGTTACATTTGACCGTATTCGTGAACATATGCGTCATGAAAAAGTACTAACATCTAAGGAACAAATCTATAAACTTGTAGATGTATCGTTAAGACAAACATTAACACGTTCTATTAACACAGTATTAACGGTTATTATTACTGTAGTAGTAATGTTGTTATTAGGAAGTAGTTCGATTTATTCATTCAACGTAGCTTTACTTATCGGATTAGTCTTTGGTTTATATTCATCACTATTTATCGCAGCACAATTATGGGCAGTGTTAAAAGTACGCGAATTAAACAAAAAAGAAAAAATTGAAGTAAGTGCACGTCAATCTCCAAAAGAGAGAAAAGAAAACGATAAAGTTTTAGTATAGAAATATATAGACTCAAAATTAAGGAAACTTAGTTTTGGGTCTTTTTTTATTACAAAATGTATTTAGTTATACATAGTAAATGAGTTTGAATTTTGAAATATAAACTAAAAATATATTATATATATTGAGTATATACTATTTATATTAGAAATATGAAAATGATTGTATTGAAAGTGAAAAAAATTTTTTTAATAGAAAAGCATTTCAAAGTGAAATTTCAGGTAGAATTAATACTGTCTCTTATACACATCTCCGAGCCCACGAGACATCTCAGGATCTCGT
>CAMYEU010000102.1 GCA_947254465.1 uncultured Gemella sp.
GCACTTCCGGCGCTAAGTTTTTCTAAATTACCTTTTTTAGCTAGTAGTTTTTCATTAAGAGTAAGTACTCCGTTTGTATATTTTAAAAGGCCTTCTTTAAATGCTTCGCTTCCTTTGTGAAGTTTATCTATTCCATCTATTAGCATGATACTTTTAGTTTTGAATGTATCAAAACCGATAGTAAGTTGGTTAGAACCTGTAGTAAGTTCATTTACACCAGAAACTAATGCAGCTTTTTTATCATTTAATGTGCTTAGGCCACTTGATAGTTTTCCAGCTCCTTCCTGAAGTTGAGAAACTCCGTTACCAAGTTTAGCACCCCCTTCGCTAAGACGATTTAATCCAGCAGAAAGACGACCAGAACCATCGATAAGTTGGTTGATACCATCGCTCAGTTTTGCACCACCTTCGCTAAGACGATTAAGTCCAGCTGTTAGGCGATTAGAACCGTCAGAAAGTTCATTGATACCATTACCAAGTTTCGCACTACCTTCGCTAAGACGATTAAGTCCAGCAGAAAGACGACCAGACCCGTCAGTAAGTTGATCGATACCACCACTTAGTTTAGCGCCCCCTTCGCTAAGGCGACCAAGTCCGGCAGAAAGACGACCAGAACCGTCAGTAAGTTGATCGATACCACCGCTCAGTTTAGCCCCCCCTTCGCTAAGACGACCAAGTCCGGCAGAAAGACGACCAGAACCATCGGTAAGTTGATCGATACCACCGCTCAGTTTAGCCCCCCCTTCGCTAAGGCGACCAAGTCCAGAAGCAAGGCGACCAGAACCATCGGCAAGTTGACTAATACCACTTCCAAGTTTTTGGCCTCCTTTGTTAAGACGACCAAGTCCATTGTTTAGTTGGTTTGAAGCGTCGGCTGCTTTTTGAAATGATGAACCAATCTCAGAAAACTTACTGTAGAGAGTAGCTGTATAAGTTTTTACAACTTGATCCTTAACGGTATTTGTTAAGTTACTCGCTACAGTTTCCATGATTCTTTCACCGTTTTTACTCTTAGTAAAGTTAGTAGTAAAGTCGATGTTCATTTTTTCTGGGTTATCATTTGATAAAGATGTGGCATTTTTTGAGAAGTTTTGTGGTATTGTAACTACCATGTAGTAGTCTCCTTCTCGTAATTCTTTATCGGCTGTATCTTTATCGACGAATTGCCAATTTACTTTTTTGTTATCTTTTAGTTTTTCGACCATCGAATTCCCGACTTCTAGAGTTTTCCCATTAAAATCTACTTTTTGATCTAGGTTAACAACTCCGACTTTCATGTTTCCGGTGTTGTCATATGGATTCCAAACGGATTTTAGGAAAGTTCCTGAATATAGAACAGGAACTAGAAGAACGGTAGCCATGGTAGCTTTTAACCCTTTGCTCTTTAAAAGGCTACTAAATTCTTTTTTTATCATAATTCCTCCAAAGAAATTTCGTCGGCGAAATTCCATTATGTTAATTTTGATGGGAGTGACTCAAAAATTGTGATTTTGAAGAAATCGATTTTGTCGAGTCGCTCCTACTTTAGATATTCTACAACTTTATATACTAAAAGTCAAAATATTTTAAAATAATAGTGAATTATATATATTTAATAATAGAGTATATTAGATATAATGGAGATAAAAATTATAACTTTTAAAATTAATAATTAGCTAGTAATCTATGATAATAATGGTGTTTTGATAAAAGAGGAATTATTCTTTAAACTTATAAAAAGATATATATTACTTAAAATAATTTCATTAAGTATTAATGTAAATTATCCTAATTAACGAAAAAAATAGTTTACTATTCACTCGTTATTTAGAACGAAATTGGTAAAATAGAATTTTAAAAACAGTATATTGTATTTATTGTGTAAAAAAGGTAGAAATCCTTTAAAATGGATAACTACCTTTGTTTTAGTGTTAAGTTATGCTAATGCGTGTGATATTTTATGTTCTAGTAGATTGCTAAAACAATTTTGAGCATCTTTTAGATCTTGCAGATTTGGGTGTTTTTTTGATTCTTTAACCATGTCGGCAAGATCTGGTGTGACTTTGTGAATAAAGTTAGGGTCACGCCAAGTTAGGATTTTGAAAACTATCATAACCTTTGGATCAACCTTACCTTGACAGATGAAAGTTTCATGAATTCTATTGTTACGCTCTTCCATAAACGCGATATAATTATTAATAGAATCATCGGCGTGATAATGTTCACGTGGAACACCACAAGTTAGAAATAGAGCGACATCTTTACCATGTATTTCCTGTTGATCGATAAAACGTTGCATATTTTTATTGGCGTTAGTTTTATCTGTCCAAGCACCTAGAATATAGAAATCATATTCTTTTTCTAGTTTTTTTCGTTGTTTTTTTATATCAAGTAGATCTACTTCTCCTTGATCTTTTATCTGTTCGTAAATAGCTTCAGCTACTTTTTTAGTATTTTTTGTTTTACTAGAATAAGCAAGTAAAATTTTCATAATAAGCCTCCTACCTAGGATGTTGGAATAATATTTCTAAAAATTAAACCTATAATAATTAAATCCATATAACTATTATAACAAAAATAAAACTAGTTTTAAACCGATAACTGAAAATAATAATCAATTATAAAATTGGATAGAGATAAAAAATAAAAAACTTGGAAAAATAACTGGGTACAATTGAGATTCTGTTGAAAAAATATGAAAAAATTCATAGTTTATGATAAAATACTAATTGATAATATATAAAAATCAAGTTAAATAGTGATAGGAGAAGACAATGGAAAAATTGTTTGCGATAACGAGTTATGCATCGTTTATTGTATACCATATAGAAGCTATGGATAAAGTAAAAATTCCAAAGACTATGATAAGAGAATATATTAATCTTCAAAAAACAGTAGGGAGTTTTCCTGAGGAGATAAACTATGTAAGTAGTTTTTATGATGTTAGTACAGGAAGTAGTGGAGCATTATTTGAAAATACTAATGAAGGGAATTATATTTTATCTTATACAGGAACAAATTTTTATTTTGATAGACAGAAAGATATGTATGCTGATGTAGTTGGTATTTGTTTGGGACAAGCGGAACATATGTTGTCATGTTATAGGTTTTATACACGTATGAAGAAAAAGTATGGTGATAATATTATTCTAACAGGGCACTCATTAGGTGGAAGTATTGCACAGCGTGTTGCGATTGAGTATGATGTACAGCAAAGTATCGTTTTTAATGCAGCCCCGATATATTTGGTTGGAGGCATAGATATTTTTATGGATAAGGAAAAAGACAGTGAATTGTACACCGTTCGCATGAAGAACTATCTTAGAAATGTAAAGAAAACAGCTATTAAGAAGGCGATTTTTACAGGAAATGTAAAGAGGGTTGTTTCTGAATATGATATATTTACGCGTATATCAGAATTGCTGTCTATAGGTTATTATGTTGGAGATGAGATTATTGTAAAAGATGCTGGAATGCATGGTATTAAGAGTTTTTTAGATATTTATCAGAAATCTTTTGGTAGTTCGTTTGAGAAGAAAGACAATGACGAGCTTTTATCACTGGAATATAAAGACTTTAGTTTGGCTGAGGTGGGAGTTCTAAGTAATTTCTCAGAAGAACGTATAGTAGAGATAGAAAATAGATTGAATGAACTTTTAGCAAGTGATACTGTAATAGATAATTTGAATAAAAATCCGTATAATGTTAATTTTGAATTTTTCATAAGGGCTATATTAGATAATATTGCGAAGAAAAAAGAAGAACTATAATAGATTCCTTGTCTGACGTTTTTGTTAGATGAGGAGTTTTTTATAAGATTATTGGAGTCGTTTGCTATGAGTTATAGGATGGGGTTGATACGAAAGTACTAAAGTGTGTATGATAACTCACGCTCTTTCGCATAACTGATAGAGTGTTAATCGTTTGCTTAAAGTTGTAACTTAACTGGAAAAAATGATATAATATTGATAACTATGTATATTCTTATAGTGATGAGGAGATACAGGGTGAAAAGATGAAAGTATGCTCCGAAGAATATTTTATAAAAAATATAAGTAGGAATATATATTTAATACTTAGTATAAATCTAAGGAGGAAGAAAATGGCAGAATATAAAATACTAGTGGTCGATGATGAAGAACCGATTGCTAATATATTAGAGTTTAATCTGAAAAAAGAAGGGTATGATGTAATTGTCGCAAATGATGGAGAAAAGGCGGTAGAACTTGCTTTTAATGACAATCCAGACTTGATTTTGTTAGACTTGATGTTACCTAAAAAAGATGGAATGGAAGTATGTAGAGAAGTACGTACCAAAAAGAATATTCCAATTATCATGCTAACTGCGAAAAATAGTGAAATAGATAAAGTTCTTGGACTTGAATTTGGAGCGGATGACTATGTAACAAAACCATTCTCAACACGTGAGCTTATGGCTAGGGTTAAGGTAAACTTGCGTCGTGTTACTAAGCAACAAGAAGAAGTTGTTGAGGAAAAAAATGGTGGAGATCTTGTGATTAAAGATATCGTTATTTATCCAGAAGCTTATGTTATTAAGAAAAATGGTGAAGAAATCGACTTAACACGTAGAGAATTTGATTTATTCTACTACCTTGCACAACATCGTGGACAAGTTTTAACACGTGAAAACCTTCTGCAAACGGTATGGGGTTATGATTATTTTGGTGATGTGAGAACTGTGGATGTAACTGTAAGAAGACTACGTGAAAAAGTAGAAGATGATTCATCTCAACCGGAATATATTATGACACGTCGTGGTGTTGGTTACTTTATAGGTGAAGAGTAATGAATTTTTTTGGAAAGAGATTTAAGAAAAGATTCTTTTCATCAATTCGAACTAAGTTCGTAATAGTTTATGTGTTAGTTAACATAATTTCATTACAACTTATCGGATTGTTCTTTACAACGCAACTAAGAAATAGTAATGTAAATACATTTGAACAAAATATTATTGAACAGGAAAAAATTCTGAACTACCATGTTCGTGAAGAGTTGGAAAAAGTTAGTAGTAACGGAGATAGTTCGAAAAATACAGAGGATAATACTGGTCAAGATGAATCAGCGAAGAGTAATAGAGATTCAAAGAGTGGGATAGCTAAACTAGTTAGTGAATTTAATATTCAAAAGTTATTATTGGTAAATGTTATAGATAATGATTCAAAAATCTTAGCGACTTCTTCAAAAAATGGTAATGATGAGTATCTTGCTAAAAGGTCGTTTGATCCGTTGGTAAGTCAGGTTATAAAAACAGGAGAGAGTACTAAACAAATTCAAAATAATGCTGATAGTAATAAGCGTGTTTGGATTTATGTAAGTCCCGTAAAAAAAGATAATGAAGTTGTCGGTGTAATCTCGATTATGGCAGATATAGAAAGTGTTTATCAAGAGGTAAGTAGTATTTCGAAAATCTTCCTAGTGGGAACTATTTTATCAATTTTAATTACAACTGTTATAGGGTTTGTAGCTTCAAAAACTGTAACGAGTTCTATTGAAAAGATGAGCTCACAGGTTAAGAAGATGGCTTTAGGGAATTATGGGACTGTAGTCGGAATAGACACAGATGATGAGATTGGAGATTTGGCAAAAGTGTTTAACCAAATTTCTAAGAGGATTGAAGAAGAGCAGGCTGTTACTGAGACTGAACGTAGAAAGCTTGCGACGATTATCGAAAGTATGATGGATGGAATTATTACGACAGATAATAATGGTAAAATAATTCTGATTAATACTAGTGCGGAAGATATGCTAGGTGGTCGTGATGATGAAATCTTTATAGGAAAAGATGTTCTGAAGATTCTTAATATCACTGAATATGAAAGTATAGAAGAGATATTAGAGGCGGAAGATAGCCTTCTTATAAATACCTCGAAAACAGACGAAGAGCTACTTTTACGAGCTGAGATTTCTAAAATAGAAAAAGAAGACAAGGAAGATTTAACTCAAATGTCGACGGAGTTAGAAGGGTATATTATTGTTCTTTATGATGTAACAGATCAAGAACGTCAGGAAAAAGAAAGACGCGAGTTCGTATCTACAGTGTCTCATGAACTTCGTACCCCGCTAACAACGATGAACAGTTATATCGAAGCATTAGAAGAAGGTGTTCTTGAGGATAAAGAGCTTGCACCGCAGTTTATCGATACTATTCATAAAGAAACTACTCGTATGATAAGAATGGTAAATGAATTAATGCAACTTGGTAAGATGGATATTAAGGAAGAGCATTATGAAAAAGAATTTATCGATATTAATAAAATGCTTGAACAAATTTCGGATAGATTTGCCTTAACGCACCCTGAAAAAAACTTTATAAAGCATATTCCCTGTCTCTTATACACATCTGACGCTGCCGACGATAT
>CAMYEU010000103.1 GCA_947254465.1 uncultured Gemella sp.
AAAGATTTAAAACAACCTCTGCGAGATGAACGTGAATCATTCGCTAAGCCATTGTTAAAATCTGATATTCTAACTATAGATGATCTTCAGATTGGTGTTAAATTAGCAGGTACTGTTAGAAATATTACACAGTTTGGAGCATTTATCGACATCGGTTTAAAACAAGATGCGATGGTTCATATTTCAAAAATTAGTAAAAATTATATAAAAAATCCACTTGATGTTCTTAGTGTAGGTCAAATCGTAGATGTTTATGTAATAGACATAGATAAAGAACGAGGACGTGTTGCACTAGCAATGTTTAAAGATTAAAGGAGGTAAAAATGAGTAATAACAAATCAAAATACCTTCCAAGTATAGATAGTTTGAGGGCATTGGCAGTATTAGCCGTTATTATTTATCATGTTGATGTAAATTACCTACCGGGTGGATTTTTGGGGGTTGATTTATTTTTTGTTTTATCAGGATATTTAATTAGTTCATTAATTATAAAAGAATTCAGAAAAACAGGGACTGTAAATTTATATAACTTCTATATAAGAAGGGCTAGACGTCTGTTACCAGCCGTTTACTTTATGATAACGGTTGGATTAGTAGTAATGGTGCTTTTTAATGAAGTTCTACTTCGAAAAAGTCATCTAGATGCTATATTTGGTTATATATACTCTAGTAACTGGTGGTATATATTCCATAAGCTTGACTATTTTGATAGCTTCGGTGCGCAAAGTCCATTTAAACATTTATGGTCTTTAGCAATAGAAGAGCAATTTTATATGATTTTTCCATTGCTATTTTTATTAGTCAATGGAAAGAAAAAATCAAAAGATGGAACGTATAAATTAAATAAGAACTTTTTATATGTTGTTCTTGGGTTAATATTAGTATCATTAATAGCTCATATTCTTTTATTTGATATAAACAATATTAGTAGAATTTATTTTGGAACTGATACAAGAGCATTTTCTCTGCTTGTAGGAGTAGTAGGAGCAATATTATATCCTATGGAAAGATTACATTCTAAGGTAACCCCTCAACAAAATATGATTTACAGTATACTTTCACTAGTTTCTATTGCAGGATTAATAACTGTTATGATTTACACATCTGAGTATAATACATGGTTATATAGAGGTGGATTTCTTCTTGTAGCTATATTAGGTTTAATTGTTATTATTAGTAGTGGTAAACAACACACATTAATGTCTAAATTATTATCATTTAAACCTATTGTGTTTATTGGGAAAATCTCATATAGTTTATACTTATGGCACTTTCCAGTATTAGTACTAACAACTCCGGTATCAGAGATTGGTAATCCAAACATATTCTTCGTTATTCTAAGAATAATTTTAACATTTGTTTTAGCAATTATGAGTTATGTATTTGTTGAAACTCCGATAAGAAAATTAGGATTTATAAATTACATAAATATTATTTTCAAAAAAATAAGAAAACGATCTAGAAAATCTCGTAATATTTATGTAGGTATTGTTGGAGTAGTTTCAATATTATTCTTAATGGGTATTTTTGGGAAAAGTGTTCCATTTATTTCTACAGCTTTTGTAAAAGAAATGGAAACTAATAAAGAAACTCAGTTTGTAAATAACGGAAATAATAAAGATAATAACCAAGAAAAATCTAGTGATTTTAACAAAGATAACAAAGAGAATAAAGATGATAAAAATAATTCTGATAAGAAATATAGTTCAGTATTGGTAATGGGAGATTCATTGACAGTTGATATTGGAGAAAAATTCCAAGAACTATATCCAGGAGCTGTTATTGATGGGAAAATTGGACGTCAATTATATGTAGCAGTAGAAGAGGCGAAAAGCTATTCTAAATACAATAATGAAAATTCAGCGATAATTTTCCAATTAGGAACTAATGGTCCATTTACAGAAAGTCAAATTGAAGAATTAGTAAAAGAGTTCGATAAAGCTGATATTTACTTCGTTAATATTAAAGTACCAAGAGCTTGGGAAAAAACGGTAAATACAGCATTAAAAGAAGCGCAAGAAAAGCATTCAAATGTTAAACTTATTGATTGGTATTCAGTGGCAAATAGCACTAAGGATTTATTCGAACCAGATAGAGTTCA
This sequence comes from uncultured Gemella sp., assembly GCA_947254465.1. Taxonomy (GTDB): domain Bacteria; phylum Bacillota; class Bacilli; order Staphylococcales; family Gemellaceae; genus Gemella. The sequence continues at coordinate 2,102 of CAMYEU010000103.1, forward strand.
CTTAAATCAAACTGGTATAGCTGAAATGGTAACATTAATAGAGAAAAACTTAAAACGCCCAGTGGAAATTAAAGAAAATTAAAAATAATTTAGAGAACTAAGTAGTAAAATGCTATTTAGTTCTTTTATTTATAAAAGAATTAGTATTTGATAATAGATTTGATTAAAATATTATGAAATTAAAGTATCAATTCTGTTTGAAATATTTAACTTTCGTTGAAATATCAATATAGTTTGTGATATAATATCTTAGTATTATAATTTATTTAATAATAAAAAAGGAGATAACTATGACAAAAGTAAGAGTAAGATATGCACCATCTCCAACAGGAAATTTACATATCGGAAATGCAAGAACTGCATTATTTAATTACCTTTTTGCTAAACATAACGGTGGAGATTTCGTATTAAGAATTGAAGATACGGACTTCAAACGTAATAAAGAAGAAGGTGAACGTAGCCAGCTTAAATACATGAACTGGTTAGGTCTAGATTATGATGAAGGTATTGGAAAAGAAAAAGAATTTGGCCCATACCGTCAATCTGAGAGAATCGATATTTACCAAAAATATGCTGATCAACTTATCGCAGAAGATAAAGCTTATAAATGCTACATGACAGCTGAAGAATTAGAAGCTGAAAGAGAAGAGCAAATTGCTAACGGATTACCACCGCGTTACAGTGGAAAACATGCTAACTTAACAAAAGAAGAGCAAGAAGCTTTTGAAAAAGAAGGTAGAAAACCTGCTATCCGTATCCGTGTTCCTCAAGACAGAACATACAAATTTGACGATATGGTTAAAGGTGAATTATCATTCGAAGGGCATGACTTTGGTGATTTCGTAATCGTTAAAAATGATGGAGTAGCAACGTACAACTTCGCTGTTGTTATCGATGACTACTTAATGAAAATTTCTCATGTATTACGTGGAGATGACCACGTTTCTAATACACCAAAACAACTTGTTGTATATGAAGCATTAGGATTTGAACCACCGAGATTTGGTCACATGACTCTAATCGTAAATGAAAATAAGAAAAAATTATCAAAACGTGATGAAAGTATTATTCAATTTATCGAACAATACGATGAATTAGGATACCTGCCAGAAGCATTATTTAACTTTATCGCTTTATTAGGATGGTCTCCAGAAGGTGAACAAGAAATCTTCTCTAAAGAAGAATTCGTGAAAATTTTTGATGAAAAACGTCTAAGTAAATCACCTGCGTTCTTCGATAACAATAAACTTACTTGGATTAATAACCAATACATCAAAGCTCAACCTTTAGAAAGAATCGTAGATTTATCATTACCATTCTTCATTAAAGAAGGTGTAGCGACAGCTGAAGAAGTAGAAGCTAATAAAGCTTGGTTTGAAAAATTAATTTCATTATACCAACCACAAATGAGTTACGGAGCTGAAATTGTTGAGTTAACAAAACAATTCTTTGTAGAAGATGTTAAATTCGATGAAGAAGAATTAGAAATCTTAAAACAAGAAACTACAGCAACAGTATTCGAAGATTTCTTAACAAAAGTTACTGAAGTAGAAGAATTCACAGCTGATAACATCAAAGCTTTAATCAAAGCAATTCAAAAAGATACAGGGGTAAAAGGTAAAAACTTATTTATGCCGATCCGTATCGCATCAACAGGATCAATGCATGGTCCTGAATTAAATACAAGTTTAGAATTACTTGGTAAAGAACGTGTAGCTGCTAGAGTAAAAGCTGCATTAGAAACAATAAAATAGTTAATAAGTAACGATAAATTAAGGGTGAAATAAGTTAGAACTACTAAATTTTAGAGTAGCTCTTAATTTTAATTTTTCAGGGCGAAAAAAGATAGAGAAATATAAATAAAAGTAAAGAAAATATCTTGACATTTATCTTCAAATAAGGTATTATTACTTATGATATTGTTTATATATCTTCACGAGTAAGCCCCGGAAAACTTAGTCGTTATGACAGATTTAAAACAACATCTAGGAGGAAAAAAGACATGCGTCAAACATATATGGCAAAGCCATCAACTGTAGAAAAAAAATGGTATGTAATCGATGCTGAAGGACAAACTTTAGGTCGCTTATCATCAGAGGTAGCTTCAATTTTAAGAGGAAAACACAAACCTACTTATACACCACACATCGATACTGGGGATAATGTTATCATTATCAACGCTGAGAAAATTGTGTTAACTGGTAAAAAATTAACTGATAAAATTTACCGTCGTCACACAATGCACCCAGGTGGGTTAAAAGAAAGAACTGCTGGATTAATGGTAGAAAAATATCCAGAAGAACTTTTAGAACTATCTATCAAAGGTATGTTACCAAAAAATACTTTAGGTAGAGCTCAAGGAATGAAACTTCACGTTTACCGTGGAGCTGAACACCCACACGCAGCACAAAAACCAGAAAAATACGAATTACGTGGATAATATAGGAGGAAATAATTAAATGGCACAAGTAGAATATCGCGGTACAGGACGCCGTAAAAGCTCAGTAGCACGTGTAAGATTAGTACCTGGAACAGGGAAAGTTGTTATCAACAACAGAGAAATGCGTGAATACTTACCATTAGAATCATTAGTATTAGACTTAATGCAACCTTTAGAAGTTACATCTACTACAGGTAACTATGACGTTTTAGTTAACGTTAACGGTGGAGGATACACAGGACAAGCTCAAGCAATCCGTCACGGAATTGCACGTGCTTTACTAGAAGTAAACCCAGAATACCGTAAAGACTTAAAACCAGCAGGATTACTAACTCGTGACCCTCGTATGAAAGAACGTAAAAAATACGGTCTTCGTGGTGCGAGACGTGCTCCTCAATTCTCAAAACGTTAATATTGGTCTTATACCAAATTGCGTCAAGACATCAGAGAACTTTCTCTGGTGTCTTTTTTTATGAAAATTGAGAGGTGAAATTAAAAAAATTAATGATGTAGCTAACTAGAAAATACAAGTAATCCATTTTAAGAAAAAATACTTGAAAAATCATTATATTTATAATAATTTTCAAGTATTTTAAATTAATATATTATTCGTAAATCTCTGAATCTTTTAAAGTGAAAACTACTTCAGTTCCAGATGGATAATTATCTAATGATAAGAGAAGTATTTTTTCTTCAATTTTTTTAGGTTTAATTTCTGCGCTTACTTGAGCTATTTCATTCAATTCATCGTATAAATTTTTAAATAATTTTGCATCTTTTACTTTAATCTTTGGATTTATTTGATAAATTGGTGTTTCGCCAAACCAAGTATCTTCATTTTGGAAATCGATTTCTGATTTCTCATTGATTTTTAATTTTATTGCGATATCATAATCAAATGTATAACGATCAAAAAGTTTAGCTAGATTACTGATATAGTCATGGGATCCTTTATTTGATCCATTGATAAATTTTAATTTTGCACTGTAATCTATAGCATTAAAATCGAAAATTTCTGCCATTTTGAAAACATCAAATTCATCGTAAACATCAGAAGTTACAAAATTGACTTTAATATCATATCCCACACGTTGAAATTCTTGATATTTTTCTAGAAGCTGTTCTACTGTAGCATCTTCAATGTTTTCTTTTACATTTGTAACAGATTCTTTTCCATCTTCAATAACTTCTTGTTTAGGATATTTAACTGTTAATATATAACTCATTCAATTATACCTCCTTAAATTTAACACAATTTATATTATACATATCTTTTCATCTATTTACAATAGTGTAATATTAGATTTAATAAATTTACGATTATTATCATAATTTATCAAGTAATTGTTTTTTCAAATTTTCAGAAACGTCTGAAAATAGTGAATTTATAATCTTGACATTTTTATGCAAACTTTATATAATAAGAAACATAAATTAAAGAGGAGGTCATTGCATATGAAAATAATTGCAATTTCAACAAGAAGTGTAGATTATCAATCAGATGCTGGTATAGCAAAAAGACGTTTATACATTAATGGTTATTTTTCAGAAGTTGCAGAAAAAGCTGGATTTATTTTATTCCCAGTTTGTTCTGATAATGGATTAGAGGAAATTGCAACGATGTGTAGTGGCCTAATAATTGCTGGACGAGATAGAGATATAAATCCGAAATATTATGGAGAAAAGCCTCTAGAAGGGTTAGAGCTGTCTCTTATACACATCTGACGCTGCCGACGATATGCAGTG
>CAMYEU010000104.1 GCA_947254465.1 uncultured Gemella sp.
CTAAACCTGAAGCTTCTAATGGGGATGCTCTTGTTCAACCTGAACTTCCTGAATTTAATGGTGGAGTAAATGATACAACACCTCCTACTTCTGATAAACCTGAAGGTGAAGCTCCAAAAACTACTAAACCTGAAGCTTCTAATGGGGATGCTCTTGTTCAACCTGAACTTCCTGAATTCACGGGTGGTGTGAACGGAGCTGAAGCTGAAGTTAATGAAGTTCCTGAGTTCACTGGTGGAGTAAATGCAGTTGAAGAAGCTGTTAATGAAGTTCCTGAGTTCTCTGGCGGAGTAAATGCAGTTGAAGAAGCTATTAATGAAGTTCCTGAATTTGATTTATCTAAACTTGGAAATGATAAACCTACAAATCCAAGTAAAAAATCTACAGAAAAAGTTCTACCAAAAACTGGTACAACTTCTTCTAGCACTGCTACACTAGGATTAAGCTTAATTGCTCTTGTAAGTGTAGTTATTAGACGTAAACTTTCTAAATAGTCAATTAGTGTATAAAAAACTTTAAAGAGTATGGATTTTCCATACTCTTTTCTTTTTACATCATCTAAATTAAAATGTATATTTATATAATTTCTATTTTCAAAAATAGTAAAAATCAGACTTATCCTAAATAATGTAATTTTATTTTTACATATATTTATTTTAAGTCTGATCTTATTTTATTGAACTCTTGTTAGTCTTTTTACTTTAGTCTGTACTACATTTAAAGGTACCGCTTCTTTAGTTATAACACTCGTATCTAAACCAAACCATTTTTCTGGCGTTACAGTAATTTTCTTTAATTTCAATCTTAAGCTCATAATAAAATTATCAAATGAAGATAATCCATTACTATTTCCTAATACTTCTTCAATCAATACGAATCTAAAATCTCCTACTGTTTCGGCTTTTCCTCTTAAATTATACTTAGTAGGTTGTAAGTCTAATTCTTTATTTTCTAATAAATCCCCTATAACTTGACGCATAAATGTATTTACTCTTTGATTTTCCCTAAAACCTAAGTTGAAAGTGATTTTGAAGATTTTTTTATCACTAAATTTTGTAACTTTATACTCTCTTTTGTATGGCTTATCTATGACATTTATATGCACAAAAAAGTACACATTAGCTCTTTTAGGTTGTTTATTCAATATAGAATACAGTACAGCATAGTCTACATCTTCTTCATACTTCGCTCCTGTTAAATATACTAGATTAGTTGCATATTTTGGTATGCTTTTATCTACACTTAATTTTAACAATTGCTTTGTATAATTTTTTACCGTTAAATACTGACTTTCTCTTTCTTTTATTTCTGTTCCTTTATACCAAATAAACATAATTATAAATATTAATGTAGCAATTATTACTGTTATATATCCACCATTGACAAATTTCAAACTATTTGCATATAAGAATAGTAATTCTTCTATCCCAAAAAATAATATGAACATTACAGAAAATGTTTTTTTATTTTTTATTTTATATAAATATATACTTAATAACATTGTCGTTACAAACATTGTTATACTAATACTTAGTCCATATGCCGCTTCCATATTACTACTTGTTCTAAAAAATAATACTACACAACTACTACAAATAAATAATATTATATTAACCGCGGATACGTAGACCTGTCCTTTTAGTTCGGTTGGATATTTTATCATTAATTTCGGGAATAAGTTTAATTTTATCGCTTCTGATATCAGTGTAAATGATCCTGTAATTAGACTTTGGCTGGCTATTATCGCAGCAAATGTCGCCAATATTACTTGAAATACTATGAAATTCTCAGGTACTATCGCAAAGAATGGATTTTTTGTTACATTATAATCTGTCGATAGTAAATACGCTGCTTGACCAAAATAGTTTGTAAGTAAACAAATTTTAACAAAGAACCATGCCATCCTTACATTTTTTCTACCACAATGTCCTAAATCTACATACAAATCCTCAGCTCCCGATACACATAAAAATACTGCTCCTAATAAAACAAATACCCCAGGATAGCTAATCATCAACTGTAGCGCATATTTTGGATTTATCGCTTTTAATACTTCTGGTCTAGCACTTAATGACTTTAACCCCCAAAACAACAATGATAAAAACCACATAGTCATTATAGGTCCAAAAAGTGATCCTATTTTTTTTGTTCCAAAACGTTGAAATGAAAAAATAAAGATAAAGATTATAAGTACTAGTATTATTACATCATTAGTATTTATAGAAGGAATTATATCATGCAATCCCTCTACTGCAGAGGTTACCGTAATTGCAGGTGTAATTATTCCATCAGCTAAAAGAGTTGCTCCTCCTATCATCGCTAAAAGTGCGACACTTCGTTTTGTTTTATTTTTTATTAAAGCAAAAAGCGAAAATACTCCCCCTTCACCATGGTTATCTGCCTTCAATGCTATCATTACATATTTTGTTGTCGTTTGTAAAGTCATTATCCAAAATATTAAACTCACAAAACCCAATACTAGATTTTCACTCATCATATTATCACTATTATGAACAAATGATTTCATAACATATAAAACTGAAGTTCCTATATCACCAAATATTATTCCTATTGTTATTATTACACCAAGAAAAGTTAATCTTGATTTATCCATACTTTTACCTTCTTAATTAAAATAAATTAAAATTATATTAACTTGATAAAATCAGTAATATAATTCACACTTATAATTATATTACTCTTAAACCTAAAGTCAATAGTAAGTATATTAAGTTTTTATTATATATCTTCTTTAATATAAATTTACTTACTTCCTCTCTAATATAACACCTTAAATTTTCCAAAAAAATAACTGCGGTTTTTTTACTTTATTAAATCACTAAAAATACCTTCAAATTAATTTTGAAAACTTTTACTTTTCTACTTTACAAATATATTTAAAATGTGTTAACATTAAATTAAAGAAATTTAACACATTAAATTTAAAGATAGATTTTTAAGAAAAAAGGGGTGCTATTATGCTAATAAAAAGTAAAAAAGTTTGGTCAAGCGGACAATTTCTTCCTCTTATTTTAGAGATAGAAGATAAAAAAATTACTGCTGTTTATGACTATGATGCATTCGATAAAGTAGATTATGATTTTGAATCTAATCGTATTTTACCAGGATTCATAGATGTTCATACACATGGAGCTTATGGTTACGATACTAATGATGTTAACGAGGAAGGACTTCGTAACTGGACTAAAAATATTGTTTCTGAGGGAGTGACATCATTTTTACCAACAACAATTACACAAACTGAAGAAGTTCTTCTAAAAGCTGTTGCTAATGTAGCAAAAGTATATGAAGAAGGTTACGAAGGTGCTGAAATTTTAGGGATTCACTTCGAAGGTCCTTATCTTGATGTAGAAAAACGTGGTGCTCAACCTTTAAGTTGTATCCAAACACCAAGTGTTGAACAATTTAAAAAATTCCAAGCAGCTAGTAAAAATCTAATTAGACTTATTACTATCGCTTGCGAAAAAGATATCGACTATAAACTAACTAAATACTTAGTAAGTCAAGGTATTAGAGTAAGTTTAGGGCACTCTGCTTGTAATTATAAAGAAAGTTACTTAGCATTCGCTAACGGTGCTACTTCTCAAACTCACGTTTATAATGGGATGGTAGGATTCCACCATCGTGACGGAGGTCAAGTAGGATTTGCTTTACGTGCACGTGATGCATATGGAGAAATTATCTGTGATGGTATCCACTCTACTACAGATGCTTTAAATACATACTTCACAGCTAAAGGACGTGATCATGGAATTATGATTACCGATTCACTTTGTGCTAAAGGTTGTGGTCGTGGTTCTTACATCTTCGGTGGAGAAAATATGGAAATATACGAAGATGGTAGTGCACACCGTGACGATGGACGTTTAGCAGGTTCTACACTTAGAGTTATCGATGGTCTACGTGTCTTAATTGAGGATGCTTTAGTTCCTGTAGACGCAGCGATTAACTCATGCACAAAAAATCCTGCAGAAATGCTAGGTTTTGCTGATCGTAAAGGTAAAATAAAAGTTGGCTATGATGCTGACCTTGTTGTTATTAGTCCTACATACGAAGTACTAACAACATTTGCACGTGGTGAAGAAGTTTATAAAAAAGAAGATTAATAAGTAAGGGGTAATTCTATGAAATATTTAGTTTTTAATTCTAAAAAAGAAGCTTCAAAAGAAGCATACAAAATTTTAAGAAGTTTGATTAATGAAAATTCAACACTAGGTCTTGCTACTGGAGGATCTCCTACATCTTTATACGAAGAAATGATTGCAGACCACAAAGCAGGGAATTTTAGCTATAAAAATGTAAAATCTTACAATTTAGATGAATATGTAGGAATCAGCTATGATCATCCAGAAAGTTACCATAAATTTATGGAAACTAATCTATTCGATCATATCGATATAGAAAAAAACAACACTCATGTTCCTGATGCTGGAAATAGTGACTTAGATTCAGCCTTAAAAACATATCAAGAACAATTAAACAATGCTGAAATCGATGTTCAAATCCTTGGTGTTGGCTCTAATGGCCACATTGGATTTAACGAACCAGGTACATCTTTTGATACAGGAGTACATATTGTTGATTTAAAACAAGAAACAATAGAAGCAAATTCAAGATTCTTTAATAATGATATTAATCTAGTACCAAAACAGGCTGTAACAATGGGAATAAACGATATTATGAAGGCTAAACACATAATCTTATTAGCTTTTGGTAAAGCTAAACAACAAGCTATTAAAAGTTTAGTAGAAGGCGAAGATGTAACTGAAAATATTCCATGTACTGTTCTAAAAAATCATCCAAGTGTATACGTACTAGTAGACAAAGAAGCAGACTTTAAATAGTCAAATTTGTGGGAGTGGATTTCGACTAAACCATCATCTCCAGTCGAACCCTCCCACTATAATAAATAAATCTATGTAAGCGTTTAATTTTGTAAAAATAAATAGGGAGGTACAATAAATGAGTACACAACTTAAATGGTCAAATATAGCTACTGTAGCGGCTCAAAAAGGCTACGAAAATAATATAGGTACAGCAGGATTAATTAAAGGAGTAATCGGAAATAAATTAATCTTTGGTGGTGGTGCTAACTTCCCAGGAGGTCTTCCTGTCGATGGTGGGGTTAAAGTAAATCACAAAGATATATATCTATACGAAGAAACAGCTGACGGAGTAACTTTACTTGATCAAATTCAATTTGACTATCCTCTAGCATATGGACCAAGTGCAGTATATAACGATACTTTATACTACATTGCGAATAAAACAGAAACATCATCAGAAATTTTAGCATTTACTGTAGTTGATAATAAATTAAAAGTTGAAGTAATCGACACACTTCCACTTACTGTAGAAAATATTATCGCAAAAGTTCACGACAATAAACTATATTTTGGTATCGGATCTATTAATGGCTCAAATAACAATGAACTTTATTCATATGATTTGTCTACTAAAAAATTCGAAGTTTTTTCAGAATTTCCTGGGAAATTACGTAATCAAGCTGTGAGTTATGTATACAACAATGAGCTTTATGTTTATGGTGGTGGAGCTAGTGAAACTTATAACGATGGCTTTAAACTTAACTTAGAAACAAAAGAATGGACTCAACTTGCTGATGTGGTTATCGATAATGAAGAAGTATCTTTACTTGGTGCTGACTGGGCTCCATTAAACGACCATGAACTTCTAGTAATCGGTGGTTTCAATAAAGATGTTTGGAAAGATGCAGTATTTAACTTAACAACATTACAAGGTGAAGATCACGCAAAATACCGTGATGCATACTTCAGACGTCCTGTAGGTGACTATAAATGGAATAAAAAAGAATTAGTATACAATTTGAAAGAAAATCACTGGTATCAATTAGGAGAAATTCCTTTTGAAGCACCTTGTGGACATGCTTTATTAGCTACAAATAATAATATATATTCTATAATGGGTGAAATTAAACCAGCAGAAAGAAAACCATATATACATAGAACTAAAAAATAATAATCAAAAAGAACTACTTAACAAACACATGTTAGGTAGTTCTTCATTTCACCAATTAAATTTATATACTATTTAGATATTAAGTATTATTACATAAATAAAACAACATCTATTAATAATAATTCATATTAATAAAGATAAAGTAAAAAAAAGAACCTTCCAAAAGGAAGGCCCTCACTATTGCCTGGCAACGTTCTAGTCTCACAGGGCTGTCTCTTA
>CAMYEU010000105.1 GCA_947254465.1 uncultured Gemella sp.
CGAGACAACAATATTATCTTTATTAATCCATCTTTCAACACCTAATGCTTTTACCTTATACCATTGATGTTTACTTGGTCCATTAGTAATAATTCCTAGCTTTATATTATTCTCTTTTGCAAATTCTAAAATACTTATAGTTATATTAGACATTTGCAATTTTTGTTGATTCTTTTTATATTCTTTTTGCATATTAAGTGCTTCTTCATCAGATAAGTATACACCCAAATCTTTTGCCGCTTCTAGAATCCTATAAATATGATATTCATCCATATTCATCTCTCCATTTCGAGAAGCTTCAAATTTTACATCACTATAATATCTACTTAAAAGATAAAATTTTTCCATGTCAATATCCATATTGAATAGATTCTTATATGCTTTTTCAAAGGGAACTATCTGTTCATATAAAGTATCGTCTACATCAAAAACAAGACCAATCATTCTATTTTCTTTACTCATCATTTTCCAATAATTTAATAACCTCTCCCAGATTCTCGATTATTTTATAAGCTTTTTCTTTACAAACTTCATCTGGTTCAAACATATCTGGAACCATTATAACTTTAGCACCCGCAGTACTTCCGGCAATTACACCTGCCTTAGAATCTTCCAGTACTATACACTCCCCAGGTTTTACACCTAAACGTTCTGCAGCTAATAAAAACACATCTGGTTCTGGTTTACCATTTTTCACCTCTGCCCCACTAGCAAGCTCATCTATATATTTTACAAGACCTGTTTTTTCCATATTGTTTGTTATATGATTCATATTAGAAGATGAAGCTACCGCAACTTTATAATTATTATCTTTTAGGTATATTAACAATTCCTCTATAAATGGCATTTTCTTAGGACCTGTCGTAAATAATATATTCTCTATATATTTATAATGATCATCAACTAATTGCTTTCCACTAACATCAGAATCCTTAAAATAATTTTCCCAAAATTCATAAATACTCTTTGTAGTAAAACCTAGCACTAGAAGAGTCTCCTCTCTAGTCATCTCATATCCTTGCTTTTTCGCACTATGAACAAATGCTTCTGTTGCCAAACTTTCGGTATCTACCATTAATCCATCCATATCAAATAACACTGCTTTTATACTCATGTTTATAACCTTCGCTTTTTCTTTTATATTTTTCATCTAAATTTTTACTTTATAATCTTTAAATTATTATATCATACTTAGTATTTCATAGGAAAATGTTTCTTTACAAGTATTGTTATTCTAAGATAATAAAAATATAATTGTAGATATTCAATATCCACGTTAATGAATCTTAAAACACTATATTACCTTTAAATTAAATATATTAAGCGTATTAAAATTTAAAAACGATAATAATGGTTTACTTTTTATTTCATTTTTTATTTGAAAAAATTTTATTTTTAGTGTATTATATAAAAACGTAGTAAAGCTACAATAATTTTGAATATAATATTAAACATGAGGTTAAAATTATGAAAACAGCTTTTGTGTGCGATTCAGCATTACAAATTAATAAAAATTTTGAAAATAACAATCCAATTATAGTTATCCCTGTCGAAGTTCGTCTTGATGATGAGATTTTCGAGGATAACGTAACTATAACTCCTGACGAATTTTACGAAAGGATACACAACGGACAAAAACCTAGCACAAGCCAACCTGCAGTAGGTAAAATTTTAAGCGTTTATGAAGATTTAAAACAACAAGGAGTAGAGCGTATCGTTGCTTTTAGCGTCTCTTCTAAACTATCCGGAACATATTCTTCTTTCGTTCAAGCTAAAGAACTTATCGATGGTATAGAAATCAAGATAATCGATACTCTTCAAATAGCAAGAATGGTAGGGATAGCTATCGAAAGAATTATTAAAGAATTCGAGACAGGAAGTCTACCATTCGAAAATATAGAAAATAGATACTTAGAACTTTCACAGCAACACAATGTTCTTGTAACAGTCGAAACTATGCAATATTTATATGCAGGAGGTAGACTTACTAAAGCTCAGTTCGTTCTATCAAACCTACTAAATATTCTTCCTATTATCACTATTAAAGATGGGCTCCTTGCAGTAAGTGGTAAACATAGAGGAATGAATAAAGTTCTTTCAAAAATGTGTGAAGAAATAAAAGAAAGAAATCCAAAGAGTTTATTTGTTCTTTATACAACAGATGAATTATTAGAAAAAGCAATGGCATCTATCAAGAAAACTTTTGGCGATATCGAAGTTGAAACAGAAATCGTTTCTCCTGTGATTGGATCTCATGCAGGACCTAAAGCTATCGCAATAGGATATTTAGGTTACGATAAATAAAACACAAAAATACCTTAGAATTAGAACAATAACTAATTCTAAGGTATTTTCTTATTATAATATTTTATAATTAGTATTCGATAATGCAGCTTGAATATCTTCTTTAGAAGCGACTCCTTCAACAACAATATTTTTCTCTTGAATATTAACCTCAACATTATCAAAATTATCTAATTTAGATAATTTTTCTTTAACTGCAGCTACACAACCACCACACTTTATACCTTCAATACTATATTCATTTTTCATGATTAAGCCTTCTTTCTTTTTTATTGATTTTATTAATTTAATTTTACTCTTTTTAATCTTAAAGCATTTAGAACTACAGAAATAGAACTAAAACTCATTGCAGCTCCCGCTAACATTGGATTTAGCAACGGACCACCGAATATATAAAATACTCCCATCGCAAAAGGAATACCTATAACATTGTAGAAGAATGCCCAGAATAGATTTTCTTTAATATTTCTTATAGTTTTTTTACTTAAAACTATAGCATTAACAACAGAATTTAAGTCGGGTTGCATCAACACTATATCTGCTGCGTCGATTGCTACATCTGTTCCTGTTCCAACTGCTACTCCTACCTCTGCTTGCACTAGCGCTGGTGCATCATTAATACCATCACCGACCATAGCTACTTTTTTGCCTTCTGCTTGAAGTTTTTTGATTTCATTTGCTTTATCTTCAGGTAGAACCTCACTCACTACTTTATCTATTGATAATTGATTTGCAATTACTTGCGCAGTTTTTCTATTGTCACCAGTTAACATTACTACTTCTAAGCCCAAACTGTGTAATCTTTCTACAGTTTTTAAACTACTTTGTTTAATTTGATCGGCTACAGCTATAATTCCAGCAAGTTCAGAGTCTACAGCTATGAACAATGGCGTTTTTCCTTCTGAAGCATATTTTTCTACTTTTTCTAATGAATCTTTAATGTCAATATTGTTTTCTAACATTAATTTCTTATTACCTATTAGTATTGACTTTCCATCAACTGCTGATGAAATACCTAATCCTGTTAGTGAACTAAAATCTTTAACTTCTAATAGTTCTAAATTTCTATTTTTAGCTTCATCTACTATCGATAAACCTAGTGGATGTTCTGAAAGATACTCTACGCTCGCTGCAAGTTGTAAAAGAGATTCTTCAGATAAACTGTTAAATGTTACTATATTAGTTACTGAAATTTTACCTTCTGTTAATGTTCCAGTTTTATCAAATACCACAGTATTGACCTCTTTAGCCAGCTGCAGAGCTTCTGAACTTTTTATTAAAATACCGTGTTCCGCACCTTTACCTGTACCAACCATTATAGCTGTCGGTGTAGCTAATCCTAGTGCACAAGGACAAGCAATAACAAGTACCGAGATAATAATTTTTAGAGAAAAACTCCATGTAGCTTCTCCAGCAAAATACCATAACACCCCTGCGATTAATGCTAAACCAATAACAACAGGAACAAATACTCCTGAGATCTTATCTGCAAGTTTTGCAATCGGAGCTTTAGAATTTTGAGCATCTTCTACAAGTTTAATAATCTGTGATAAAGCAGTATCTTTACCAACTTTAGTAACTTTCATTTTGAAGACACCTGTTTTATTAATACTAGCTCCGACAACTTTACTATCTATTTCTTTTTCTACAGGGATACTTTCCCCTGTTAACATCGATTCATCTACAGTCGAACGACCTTCAATCACAACTCCATCAAGAGGTACTTTTTCACCAGGACGAACAAGAAGTATATCTCCTGTAGATATTTCATCTACTGCTACAACATGTTCTTCGCCATCTTTAATTAAATTAGCTGTTTTCGGTACTAACCCTACCAATTTACTTATAGCATTTGTAGTACGACTTTTCGACACTCCTTCGAAGTATTTACCTAGTGTAATTAGCGTTAAAATCACCGCCGCTGATTCATAATATAAATGCATAGCAGCATGTTCATCACCAGAATACACTAAAACTGTTGAATAAATACTGTATAAAAATGCTGCTCCAGCTCCTAACGCTACTAAAGAATCCATATTAGGTTTTCTTCTAAAAATAGCTCTAATTCCTACACTAAAGAATTTTCTACCAAGATACAAAACAGGTAATACTAGAATTAGTTGTACCGTTGAAAATAATTTTGGATTTCCCATTGGACTTAAACTTTCCAACGTAGGTAATCCCACCATCTCAGCCATCGCTATATATAATACAGGCACTGTAAATATAGCTGAATAAATAAATCTTTTCCAAATACCATCAATTTCTTGTTGTTTTTTCTCAGCTTGATCATCAACTGAATTATCTATTTCTAATCTTGCTTTATAGCCCGCTTCTTCTACTTTTTTCTCGATTTCAGCTACACTTAATTTTTCTTTATCGAATTTTACTACCATCTTCTCAGTAGCGAAATTTACAATGGCTTTTTCTGTTCCATCTAAAGATGAAATCGTATCTTCTATATTTTTCGCGCACGTTGCACAACTCATTCCTTCTAATATAAATGTTCTCTCTTCAATACTAGAAACATAAGTAAGCTTATACCCCAATTTTTCTACAATCTTTTCTACTTCAGTTCTATCTATTCCTTCTTCTCTGACAAGAGTAAGTTTACTTGTCGCAAGATTCACATTAACATCTGATAAATTATCAACTTGTTTTAAACTATCTTCAATATGCGCTGCACAAGAAGCACAGCTCATCCCTTCAATTAAATATGTTTCATTTTTTACCATATATTAATCACACCTATCTTTTAAATATTTTTATTCGTCTACAATTGTAGTCTTTGTTATAAATTAAGTATACTACTATCTAAAACTATAGTCAACAATATTCTAAATAATCAATAACAGGTATCATTATGATGTAGGGAGTGACTCAAAAATCGTGATTTCGTAGAAATCGATTTTGTCGAGTCACCCCCGCAAAGTTTATTAGATATCTAAAAAGCTTTTATAAAGCCGCATTTAGATATCAATAAACCACTGCGTCTATGAGTTCTCATATGAACTTTGTCAAATTTTAGGATCTTTTTGTCAATCCCTGTTGATTTTCTATGATTTAATTTAAAATTTAAAGCTATAGATTAATTAAAATCTACAGCTTTCAATCCTATTTAATTTTAATTTTTATTTTCTAATTTTTCATTCATTTGACGACGTAATTTTGAAAAATCTTCTTTGACTACTACAGTATCAGCAATAAAATCATGAAGTCCTTTTTTCTTATTTGTGAAAACTACTGCTAAATACGGTAGATAAACTAAAAATATTGTTAATAATCTACCTATTAATTCACGATAAACTACATCTGCAAGACTCAGCTTTTCACCTTTATTAGTCTCTACTTTTATCTTCATTATCATCTTACCTAAGGTTTGAGAGAAGAAGTAAGTCATCGCTATAAAGTAAGTAAACATAACAATAACATAACTCAGAGATTCTTCTCCTAAGATAGGAAAATCTAGTTGCTTATTCAAAAGTCCAAAACTAAAAGTATTTAATAAACTAGATATAGCATAAATAACAATCATATCGATTAAATATGCAACAAATCTAGTCCAAAAACCTGCATAGAAATTTTTAGAAAGTACTAAATAATCTTCTAATGAAGTTGGTAGCGAGAAGTCTTTTTCTTTTTTATCAATTATTTCTTCCGCTTCTTTAGTTTCTTTATACTCATTAGTTGATTGTTCATTTTGTAGAGGATCATTCATCACTACTTCTGAAGTTTCATTTAGAAGCGGATCGTTTGAAGGTCTATTATTATTTAAATCATTATTCATTTAAATCCCCTCCTTATCCTAAGTAGCTACGTTCAACTTTGTTTGAATTTACTTCACTATTTAATTCAGAGATAAAACTTTTTGTTGTTGCTTTTACAAATCTAGAAATTAAACTTTCTGCAGTTTTAT
>CAMYEU010000106.1 GCA_947254465.1 uncultured Gemella sp.
CGAGATCCTGAGATGTCTCGTGGGCTCGGAGATGTGTATAAGAGACAGGTATAGTTGTGATGGTGATGGAATTGTTAATTTTACAGTTACACCTTCTTTATCAGCTACTAGGTCTCTTAAGAATTTGTAGTGTGCTACAAATGGGTGATTTTCTCCGCTAATTTTTCCTGATACTTTTGCTGTATCTGGTTTAGTTTCAATACCTTTGAATGGGTACCCTTTTTCTCCTTGAACGTGTTCTACACCGTTAAGTCCCCAGAAAAAGTCTAGGTGCCAGTATGCACGACGGAACTCTCCATCTGTTACTCCTTTTAGTCCATTTGCTATTTGTTTTTCAACTAATTCAGTAATTACTTTGTCTTCTACTTTTGTTAATTCTTCTTGTGATAGTTCTCCTTTTGAGAATTTTTCACGAGCTTCTACTAACTCCTTAGGTCTTAAGAATGACCCCACGTGATCTACTCTATACGCTGCTCTTTCTACTACTTTATTTTGACATCCTTGACACATAATATTTTTTCTCCTTTTGTTTAACTAATTTATTTTCTCTTTTTGTTTTACTCTTCTGACTTTATTATTTTGACCTTATTATAAACTTCTAGTTACTTTTCTCTTCAAACTTTTCTTCTTTTCTAATATCTATTTTTTTCATAAACTCAAACTTTTTTATAAAGACCGTACTATTCGTCTTCTGGTAATATCGCTACTACTCTTACTGGAGATCCAGTTGCTTCTGTCCAGTTTGGATAAGCAATTGAGATTAATGCTCCAGTCGCTGGTACTTGATCAAGATTTGCTAAAACTTCGATTTGATAAATATCTTGTTCTAGTAAGTAGTACTCTTGAATAAGCCCTTCTGCAGCTGCTGTAACTCCTGAGTCAGTATCTAATGTTTCATGACCTACAGCTTTAACTTTTCTTTCTTTAATTAAGAATTCTAGTGCATCTCTTCCCCATCCTGGAGTGTGCTGAACTTCATTTTCATCTAGATTTCTAATTTCATCATAACTTGGCCAACGCTTAGACCAATCACTTCTGAATGCTACGAATGATTCTGGTAATATTTCACCATGTTGAGCTTCAAAATCAAGAATATCTTGTTTAGAAATTACATAGTCATTATTCTCCGCTACTTCTTTACTTTTATCAATTACGTATAAAGGTAATAGTAAATCTTTAAGTTCAATTTCATCTAACCAACGTCCACCTTCAACGAAGTGAATTGGCGCATCGATGTGTGTTCCATATTGTCCAACAACTGAGAATTTTTGAACATAGAATCCATCTTTTAAAGTAAAGACATTTTCTTTTTCTAACGCAGGTAGCGCTGGGAACTTAGGTGAATTTTCATCAATTTTGTGGCTTAAGTTAACCCATTTTTTGTTTTTTAAAGTTTTATAAATATTTAGTAATTCTGACATGTTTCTTTCCTCCGAAATGTTTATATTATTTCTTTAAGTTAAGAATTCTTGTGATTATTTTGAGAAATAAAAAAAGTCCTCACAGAAGCTTTTGCTTCTGCAAGGACGTCTAATAATTTACGTGTTACCACCTTACTTTATGATATTCTCACAAATATCAACTCAAAAAGTACGCACCAAAATAGAATGATGTTATACCCTGAAGCTATAACGGGCTCACCCGTAAAGGTCTAATTATTCGACCATTAACACTCAAAGACCATTTTCAAAGTTTCCAATACGATCTCTTTTCACCAACCGAGACTCTCTTTACCATCTTTCACTTTTACTTATCTTATCAACGTGTGAATCATTAACTTGTGATTAAGTATAACAAGTTATTTTTTATCTGTCAATAGTTTTTTGAAAAAATTTATATGTATTTATTACGACTTACTTGAACATACTAGTTATAGTACGGGCAATTTACATACTATATTTTATTAAGCTGTATAATTTATCCTTATCTTCCATGAAAATCCGAATATTATTCCATTATCAACATGTATATTACGAATAATTTATTAATATATTTTATGTAAATTTTGTAAAATTATATTTATATAATAAGGAGAAATACTAATATTCCAATATATATTACTTCCCTTAAATATCTTAATTTATCTTTTTTTCTGTAATAAAGGATTCAATACGACCCTAAATATTGAATCAGCTATTATTATACCAACCGCTAATCCTACTGCCCCATAAAAACTATTTAAAAATATTTTTCCGGAATTTCCATATTCATCTAATAATAGTGTTCTAAATGCATCGTAAATAGTTACTCCTGGAACAACCGGTACTAATCCAGGCACAAAATAAACTGTTAGTGGGTTTTTAAACTTAATAGCACAAATTTGACTTATATTTGCTAAAAGTAATGAACAAACCAAACTAGACATAAAGACACTTTGCCCATGACTCCACATTTCCCAGTATCCACACCATCCTATTGCTCCAATTACTCCTCCTGTTACTAAAGTTTTTTTAGGAACATCACAAATAATCGCAAATGATACCGATGATATAAAACTAAAAACAAAATGATATAGTAATAATAAACTATGACTTAATAGTGTAATCATTATAATGCACCTCCTAATAGACGAACTATATAATAAACTGTTACAATACCCGCTCCGAGTGCAAACGCAACACAAAAAGTCTCAATAAATCTAATACTTCCAGAAATAAACTGCTTAGCTATAATATCCCTCATTGAATTAGTTATTGTAATACCAGGAACTAAAGGAACTACTGCCCCAATCATAGCAAGCCTTAGTGATTGACCATTTAAAAGAATATATCCTAAATATCCTGCTACTCCACCTACAAATGTGCTAATATACTCAGATATAAACGGTGCCTTTAAATATCCTATAACTTTCACATAAACATAGAATGCAACTGCGCCTGCTATGCTTCCTGGTATTACATCCCAAAAACTACCATCAAAGATTAGTACAATACTACCACTAAGAACTCCTGAACACAATACCTTAAACCAATCTTTTATAGGACTTTTCTGCGCCTGAACTCTTTTTAAAGCATCATACATATCCAATAAACTAATTTGCCCAGAGGTATATGCTCTTGATAATGTATTAACTGCTGTCGTTTTCGTTAAATTATAAGTCCTATCTCCAACTCTTCTAAAATCCGTTCCAATATTTTCTATGCGAATAAATATACCTGTTAATGTTACATGGGTATAATATTCATCTGTCCTTTCATCCCCTACTCCTTTTCTTATTATTCTCTCAAGTGTATCTTCAGTTCGATAAACTTCAGCACCATTTTCCATTAAAATTTTTCCTGCAAGTAACGCTGTTTTCATCAATAATTTTTCATACATTACCTTTCCCAATTAAGATCAGATACAAAATTCAAATAAAATAAAAAAACTATATATAATTACACAGTCTCAAAATTCATAACTTTAAAAATTAATTTCTCTATCTTCTATCTAATCTTCTAACCTTTCTTAAATCATTTCCAAAGTTATTATAACATAAAACTTTTAATAAAAACACCTTTTTCTCACCTATTTAAAATAATAATAATTACAACTATATTATTAATATTTTGCCACTCATAATCTTATAGTAATTATGAAAATAATTTTTATTAAATAATTAATATTTTTATCACTTCATTTTATAATATTATAATTTCATCAATTAAATACTTATACAAATTATTATTATAAAATATTTTGCAGCTGGTATTCTTTCAATAAAACTATTAATTAATCTATAAATAGGTTTAAAATTCACTTCCAGTTACTCTAAATTTCATACAATCTAATACTTAAAATTATTATAAAAAAATAGAATGTGATTTTAATCAAATCACACTCCATTCTCTTATTATTCATTAATTCTAACAATTATAATTTTTTACATTTAACTTTCTATATCTTTTTTTAATTTTTCATATGATGAAAATTTTTCTGTATCAATATTTTTTACTATTCCATCTTTGGTTACTATTACTTTTGTAGGAATAGTATTAATTTTTAATAAATCAATCGCATTTTCTGTAGCTGAATAATAGTTGAAATCGTATTTTTTGTCTTTTAAGTATGAAAGAGCCTTATCTTGTGTCTCTCTCTCTCCATCAGCAATATTTATCAAAATAAATTCTATTCTATCTTTGTATTCATCATATAATTTTTTAATAATTGGTAACTGTTTTTGGCAGTCAGGACACCAACTTGCCCAATACATTATAAAGACTGGCTTACCTGAAGTTATTGATTCTATTGAAATTTCCTTATTTTCCTTATTATACACTGTGATATTCGGTAATTTCTTATCAACAACTTTTTGATAATTACTTGATATATTATTACTACCAGAATTTTGAGTCTTATTCTCATTCACAAATATAAATACTGCTACTACCAATATAGATATAAATATACTTGTTATTATTATAATACTTTTCTTCATTCTATAATCCTCCCTCTCTTATTTATTAGTTTTTTATATTTTTTATGCAAAAAATATCACATTTACTATAATTATATAATATGCACTTGATTTATTTCAAATCAAGTGCATATATATTATTTATCTTTTCTATTTCTTCTTACAAATAGTAAAGCTATTAATCCTAATACTCCTAACCATCCTGTACTTGTTGTTGTACTTCCTGTTTTCACCAATGGTTTCTCCACTTTAGGCGTTGGATTTGGAGTTTTTGGTGTTGGTGTTGTTGGAGTTTTTGGTATTGGTTTCTTAGGTTTTGGTTCTTTTGGAATCTCAGGAGTTGGTGGAACCTCTCCTGGAGGTGGTGTCGGATTTTTAGGTTTTGGTACTACATATACCTTATTAGTAGTTTTTGGTTTATAATCAAAAATTATCTTAGCTTCATTAGGTACATTTATCACATTTCCATCTTTATATTTAGATAAATCTGCATTATCTTTTATCTTAGCATAAATTGATAATGTAACTTCTCTACCCTCTAATAATCGTAAGATATCTTTATCTGTAACCTCAAATACTACCGTATTATCTCTAATTACTAAATCTCCGATTTTTTTCAACACTTCTTTATCTATAGTATTCTTATCATTTCTTGTAGATAATGCATTATTTAGAAGTTCAATTGCTTTAATCTTATCTGATTCTTTATAATCTTTAATTTGTTTTTGTAAATCACGAACAGCTTTCTCTAGTTTTTCTTTATCCACACTAGTATTTTTGGCTGTATTTTGTTTTTCAGATAATTTACCAGTTAATGTTGCTATATCTTTTTCAAGAAGTGCTTGTTCTTTATTAAGTTCAACAACTTTTTCTTTAGTTTTTTCAGATTTCAGCTTAGCTTTTACTGTTTCCAACTGTTGTTTTTTACCTGATAATTTAACTTCTAAATTACTTTCATCTTTACTTACTGTAGATTTCCCTTCAACTTGTTGAAGTTTGTTTTGAACTTTAGCTAGTTCATCATTTAATTTAGCTAATTCTTTATCTACAGCTATAGTATCGATTTTTTCACCATCGATTCGAACCTCAGCTTTAAGAATATCTAGTACTTTTTCTAAATCATCACTAATAGCGAATTGTTTGTAGTCTTGATTAATTCCTAAGCGCTCTTTAATGTCGTATCTAAATACTTCATTATTTACTTTTAATTCTCTAAGAGTTTCATTCTCCTCACCATTTTCTGAGTTAATTGATTTTTTACCTGATTTTGGTGGTACTATCTTAGTTGGTGGTGGTGTGACAAATACTGGTGGCGTTTTTCCAGTAATTTTTGGATTATTATTTACAATATAGCGAGCTTCATTTGGTACCGCATATCCTAAATCTTCATATCTTGATAAGTCTGCATCTTTAGTGATTTTAGCTTTAAATTCTATATCAATAGATTTTCCACCATTTTGTTTAACAAAATCACCTTTAAATTCTACATTTAATTCTCCATTATCTTGAGTAATTTGTGCATCAACTTTCTTACCATTCACTCTGACTTCAGCTTTACCGCTAAATTCTAGAACACTTTCTAGTTTATCTAATATGTTAAACTGTTCAGCATTTTCTGGCATTGTTGTAGAAATTCTGTATACAAATTCTTCATCAATTTTTCTCAATACTTGTTGTTGTTTATTATTAACAGTTTTAACAATATTAGGTTTTGTTGGCTCAGATGGTGGTGGTGTTACTGGTACTACGTTTGAGTCTTTTGTTACACCTGGTTTGTTTGGA
>CAMYEU010000107.1 GCA_947254465.1 uncultured Gemella sp.
CACACTGCATATCGTCGGCAGCGTCAGATGTGTATAAGAGACAGCTATTTAACTCGATATCATTCAGTATATAATTAGTTTTTCCTACACCACTAGGACCAATTAATAATTCTAAATTCATGTTTTCCCCTTTCTTCTTAAAGATTATTTCATATTCCTGTCATTTTTATTTTAGCATAGTTATCTTTAGAATAGACCTCTACCTTAGGTCTAATTCTTTCTTTAAGCTCACTAACATGTGAAATTATACCAATATTTCGTCCATAAGACTGTAAATCTATTAGCGTTGTTAAAGCAATATCCAGCGTTTCAGCATCTAATGATCCAAATCCTTCATCGATAAAGATAGTCTCAAGCGATATTCCACCACTTTCATTTTGAATAACTTCGGCTAACCCTAAAGCGAGAGCTAGCGAAGCTAAGAATAATTCTCCGCCAGAAAGAGAACTAATAATACGAGTACTATTTAGGTAAATATCATGTATTTCTATCTCTAAACCTTGAAGTCCTCCACCTTTTGACTTTTCATCACGCCTAATAAATCTATATCTGTCATTTGTCATTTGTAATAATCTTTTAGTTCCCGCAACTAGAATCAAGTCTAGATAATATCCTTGAACGTAAGTTTCTAACGATTTTCTGTTTTCAGTTTTCCCGCTAACAACATCACTAAATGCTATGATTTCTCTTATATCTTTAGACGATTCTAATAAATCAATATACTCACTATAAATTTTATCATATAATTTTTTATTATTTTCTAATCTTGTATTAAGCACTGCAACTTTTTCTATAAAATCATTAACTTGAGATTCAATATTTTGTAGTTTCTGATGCTCTTCTTCTAAATCGGGTTGTTCTATATCTTGTAACTCTTCTTCAAGTTTTTCTATAATGTTTACTATTATCTTCTTGGCATCTTCAAATTTACTAATTTGAGATTCATATTCTTCTAATTTAACCAATTCTGCTATGTTTTCTTCTGACATTTCTAAAGTTATGTAATACTTATTGAGTTTAGAATCTCTGAAACTCTCTATAATACTTTCTATTCTTTTACTAACTTCTACTAAATTTTCTTTATTGTTTTTCTGTTCTGTTTCTAGTTTTGTTTTTCTTACCAATAGTTCATTACTATTTTTTTGTAAACTATTACTATTATTGTCGAACTCTTCAACTTGAGATTGGATTTTCTCATAATAATCTGCAAAATTATCTAGCTCAATTTTAACATTTTTTTCAAACTGTTCTATTTTATTTTTCGCTTCTAGATGTTTTTGTTTAATCTCATCTTCATTTTTTAATAACTCCGAAAGTTCTTCTATTTCTTGATTAAGGTCCTTAATTCTATCCTCGGATATTTTGATTTCTTTACTAATATCCGTTAGTTTAAGATTCTCAGTCTTTAATTCATCTTCTAATTGTGATAGTTCTTCCTTAGATTTAAAGTTAATTGTATCCTCTAAATTTTTCAGAAGAGCACTTATTCTTTTTATTTCTTCTTCATCTTTTTTTATAAGAGTTTCTAGTTGAATTGTATCTTTATTAACTTTTTGAAGTGATTTTTCTATACCTTCATCTACTTCCTCTAAAGAGGGAATTTCTGGTAAGTGTTCAATCTTTTGTCGACATAAAGGACAAGCATCGCCTTCATGCAATTTCAATAAAAAATCATTTAAAACTTCTTGTTCTTTATTCTTATTTAATAATACAACTTCTTGCTCTAGCTTCTTCTTCTCTACTTCCAGTTCTTCTAATTGTTTTTTATCAAGAGTAAGTTTCAAACTCTTATCATTTACTTCAGTTAATTTATTATTATATTCTTCGAGTTTTTCTACATCTTGCTCTTTCTTCAAAATTTCTAATTTTAACTTACCAATACTACTCTCTAGAATATTTTTCTCCTCAATATCCTCTAAGTAGATTTCTTTTGTAACTTTTAAACTAGAATCCAACTCTTTATATGTTTCCTTTTTCAAAGCAAGCTCTTCTAATATTTTACTATAGATTTTAATGTTAGCTTTAGCAGAATTTAATTCATTAAAGTTATTATAGAAAAATTTATAATCAATAGTTTCCTTTCTAAGTTCTTCTATATTATCTTTTTGTGCATTTAATTCTAATTGTAATTTCTTATTGTTTTCTAAGTCTAATTTATATTTATCTGTATCAATTAATAAATCTTTCTCGATTTTTCTTAATTGTGATTGTTTATTTAATAAAGTACTGTACTCTATAATCTTATCTTTACTCTTTTGTAACTCTTTTAACTTTTCTACTTCTAATTTAAGTTTACTATAGTAATCGTCTTTTTTACGTAATTCTTCTAGTTCTAACTTATTACTCTCTAACTGCAGGCGTTTATCATTGAGTTTACTTAATTCTATAAATTTCTCTTTTTCTTTAGAAAAACTACGTTCTAATTTTAGTAATTCTTTTTTCTCATTTTTTATTATTTCTTCTTGTGAATTAATAATACCTAGTATTTCTTCAAATTTTTCATCTTTTAAATATTCAAACTTTGTAAGTTCTTCTTCAATATTAAACTGTTCAAACCTCGTAATCAACTCTTTTTCTTTTTGCTTATGTGAACTATCTAATTTTTTGGCTTGTTCTTGTAATTGATCCACAAATTTTTGATAAAAATAAGTATTAAATAATGATCTCAAAGTTTCTTTTTTTTCACTTGATTTTGACAATAAGAACTCTTTAAATTTTCCTTGAGGTAAGATAATTATTTGACAAAATTGCTTATCATCTAAACCTATCAACTCTTCTACCTTTTCTTTTACCTCTTGTTCTTTTGTGGCGATTACTTCTAATTTTTCATCATTATATTGCATTAAAACAACTTTCCCAGATGTTAAATTTTTATTACCAGCCTTCAAATACG
This sequence comes from uncultured Gemella sp., assembly GCA_947254465.1. Taxonomy (GTDB): domain Bacteria; phylum Bacillota; class Bacilli; order Staphylococcales; family Gemellaceae; genus Gemella. Next base: position 2,894 of record CAMYEU010000107.1, read on the forward strand.
CAAGAGTTCTCTCAATTCTATATTTTTTTCCACTTAATTCAAAATCAAAGTTAACCTGTGTTTTATCCTTATCCAAGGCTGTCTTCGTTCTTAGTGAGGCTATATCTTTCCCTCCAGTTGTCTTATTGTATAATGCATAAGTAATAGCATCAAATAGTGTTGACTTCCCCGAACCAGTTTTTCCTGTAATTAGAAATATCGGTTCATTTATTATTTTATCCCATTCTATTATTTCATTCTTATATGGCCCAAATTCTTTTAATTCTAATCTAATTGGTTTCATCTTGATTCACCTTATCTATAATATTTACTAGTACTTGTTTTTGACCTTCAGTTAATTCACTACCAGTTTGTTCATTATAGAATCCCTCTATTAGCTGTAAAGGACTCTTAGTTAGCATCTCTCTATCTAATTTCACTTCATTATCGATTCCAGTATTTCTTTTTTGCTTTAGTATCAGAGTATTAGGATAATATTCTTTAATTCTAGGTAACGGGTCCGTAATTCCCTCTAAACCACTCAATTCCATACTAAAATAATCATTTTTACAATCATAATTTTGTTGAAATTCTTTCGTTAAAACTTCTTCATAGGATGCACTAATATTATGTAGCTTTCTTTTTGGTTTTAATGGAATAAACTCTTCATTATAACTTTCCTTTGTTACCTTCACAAGCCTCATTCCTTTAGTTTGAGAAGCCTCAGAGAATGAATATGCCATTGGACTTCCACTGTATTTCAAACGTTCCTCATTTATTGCATTCGGATTATGAAGATGACCTAAAGCAACATAATCAAACCTATCAAATATTTCTACAGCTACATTTTCAACAGTCCCTACAGATATTTCTCTTTCAGAATCTGTCTCTAATCCACCAGAAACAAAAGTATGAGCTACTAAAATATTAGTCTTATTCATATCTAAATTTTTACAAATTTCATCTATTACTCTTTTAGTTGCTGCATTATGAGTTGTTAATGTAGGATCTTCAAAATATTCTCTCGCTTCAAAAGGTTCAAAATATGGTAATAAATATATATCAGCATTTTCATAAGAAATTTTATCAAAAGCTTGCTCTAATCTTGTATGAAGATAAAATTTATGTTTGCTAAACCAAGCTTCACCAATCGCTAATCTTTCTCTACTGTCATGATTTCCACTAATGGCAAAAATTGGTATATTGCACTCTATATTAATTTTAACTAAAAATTCTTGTAGAAGTATAGTCGCTTCTTTACTAGGAACGCTTCTATCATATAAATCACCTGCAATAATTAAAAAATCAGGATTAATTTTCTTCATTTCAGTTATTAAATTCTCAAGCACAAACTGCTGATTTTCTAATAAATCTATCCCCTGTAATTTTCTTCCAATATGCCAGTCAGCTGTATGTATAAATTTAACCATATTATCACCTTTCCTATAAATTATCTCTATTATATTATATCTTAAATCAATTCAAAATAATAGTTTGCTCATCTAAAATCTTAATTGCCTTATTTTTAATCTTCTTTTTCTAAACTATCAATACTTAAAAAGAGCCATGCATTTCTACAAGGCTCCTTATCGTTATTTTGTACAAATAGTTTAATAGGTATAAAATACCTACTGATATTATATCTTATATTTATTAAAATTAATAGTAATTTCCATATTCTACACTTATAAAAAGAATATAAAAAAACTTCTCATTGAAATTAACTATTTTTTTAAATAAATTATAAAAATAACGAGAAGTAAAACTAACCTCTCGTTATTTTTATTATCTATTTCCCAAATAATCTTTGGATATCATTCCATGTTACTGCTAACATCAACGCAACCATTAATAATCCAAACGCTACAGTTAAGTAATATTGAGCTTTTTTATTAATTGGTTTTTTAAAGATTGCTTCGTAAATTACGAATATGATACGTCCACCATCAAGAACTGGAATAGGAATTAGGTTCATAAGACCTAAGTTAACACTTAAAATTCCTGTCCATTTTAATGTTGTAATTAAACCACTTTGTGCAGCTGCAGAAGACATTTCATAAATCGCTACAGGTCCACCTAGTTGGTTTAAACTAAATCCTCCATTAAACAATGAAGCAAACAGATTAATAATTCCCATGAAAATCGCAGTTCCATAATATAGAGTTTGTTCAAAACCACTCTTAATTGAACCAGCTAAGTTTTTCTCATACGCTTGGTTTATTCCAAGTTTATAAGTTTTAACTTCTTTACCTTTTTCCACAGTTGTTTCTTCTTTTGGTGTAACTTTAATTTCTTGTTGTGAACCATCACGTGAAACTTTTAATGTAAGCTCAGAACCATTAGAACTTACTATCTCATTAGTCATTTCTTTCCATGTTGTAACACTCTTACCATTTACCTGCTCAACTACATCACCTTGTTTTAATCCTGATGAGTAAGCCGGATAGTTAGAAGCTAGTTCACCTAAACGCGTAGTATTCGATGGTACTCCATTATAAATTGAAATACCTAAGAAAATTGCTAGCGCTAATATAAAGTTCATTAATGGCCCTGCAAATAATGTCCAGAATTTTTTTCCCCATGAGTGAGAAGAAAACATTCTTTCTACTGGAGCAATTTGCTCTTCCATTCCACCAAATGCAACACATGCATCTTTTCTTACTTCATAACGTTCAATTTTATCACCAACAAAACCTTCTACAAATAATTTTTCAGTTAAGTCAAATTCATTTAATTCTAATGGAAGTAAGTCCATATCATTACTTTTATCTAAAACTATTTTTTCGACCTTATCATCTTCGTCTAGTTTTAAATTAATTTTCATTCCTTTTTTTAGGTCATATACCGACATATCATTGTTAAAATCAAAAACATTGTCTGGCATTTTTACATATCCACCAACAGGAAGAAGTCTAATCGTAAAGTTAGTCTCCCCTATTTTTTTATGAAATATCTTAGGTCCCATTCCTATTGCAAACTCTTGGCACAATATTCCTGATCTTTTAGCAACTATAAAATGACCAAATTCGTGAATAGTTACTACTACAAAAAATATTAATATAAATGCTATAATACCTTGCATCTAATACCCCTCTCTATATTTTAAAATAAACTTAATAATATTATTAAACATGGTGCTGATAGAATAACAGAATCAAATCTGTCAAAAATTCCACCATGGCCTGGTAATAAATTACTACTATCTTTTACTTGATATTCTCTCTTATACGCTGATTCAATTAAATCACCAAATTGACCAACGACACTAACTACCAATGTAATAGCA
>CAMYEU010000108.1 GCA_947254465.1 uncultured Gemella sp.
TACGAGATCCTGAGATGTCTCGTGGGCTCGGAGATGTGTATAAGAGACAGACAAAGAACTTATGAAATTCAAAGAGTTCTTGCTGAAATTCAAAATATTGGATTTAAAGTTAAAGATTATTTCTGTGACTTTGATAAAAACAATAAAAGATATACTGAATCAGATAGAATAATTTTTATTTTGGAGAAGTAGCATGGCAGTTGATTTTAAAAAAACTCTTAAGCACTTATATACCCCTAAGACTAAGCCAAGTATTGTTAATGTAGAGAAAGCTAATTATATTGCAGTTAGGGGGAGTGGGGATCCAAATGATGAAAATAGTGAATATAAGAAATCGATAAATCTTTTATATCCAGTAGCATACGCTATAAAGATGAGTAAAAAGGGAGATTATAAAATCCCTAATTACTTTGATTTTGTCGTTCCACCGTTAGAAGGATTTTGGTGGCAAGAAGGAGTAGAAGGTGTTGATTACGCTAATAAACAAAATTTTAAGTTTGTTTCGTTAATACGTATGCCAGATTTTGTTACAAAAGAAGTATTTGAGTGGGCTATTAAGCAAGTAACGGAAAAGAAAAAAGAAGATTTTTCGAAAGTTGAATTTTTCACCTATGATGAAGGAGAATGTGTACAATGTATGCATATTGGTCCTTATGATAAAGAGCTAGAAACTGTCGCTAAGATGCATGAATATATGATTTCTGAAGGGTATGAATTAGACATTAACGAGACAAGATTTCACCATGAAATTTATATATCTGATGTGAGAAAAACATTACCGGAGAAACTTAAAACAGTTATTAGACATCCAATTAAAGAAAAATCTTAAAGAGTTGTCTCAAAAGCCTTAAATTTTAAAAAATCTATAAGAAAACTTACAGAGACAGTGGAATATTGATATCTAAATTCGCTTTATAAAAGCTTTTAGATATATAATAAACTGTACGGGGTAACTTGACAAAATTGGTTTATGAGAAATCAAGATTTTTGAGTTACTCCTTTTTTAAGAATTGACATTATATTCCTAAAATAGTATTATAGTTACAGATGTAACTGAAAAAAAGGATGATAATAAATGGAAATTAATATTTCGGAAGCTGAATGGGAAGTAATGCGAGTAGTTTGGAGTAATGAAGAAACTACAAGTAAATTTGTGATTGATACGCTAGGAGAAGAGAAGTCTTGGACTCCTTCTACTATTAAAACCCTGCTTTCAAGGTTAGTAGAAAAAGGATTTTTAGAAACTAGAAAACAAGGAAATAAGTTTTTATATTCAGCAAAATGCGTTGAAGATGAATGTTTAGATATATTAACACAAAATTTTTTAGAGAGAATTTGTGAAAGAAGAACTCATATTATTGTTAGGAACATAATTGAAACAGATAATTTGAGTAAAAGTAATATTGATGAAATTATAGAGTTGCTTAAAGAAAAAAGAAAAACAGCAGCTGAGGTTATTACGTGTAAGTGTCTAAAAGGACAATGTAGTTGTGCGGCGAAACACGGATAAGAGAGGGATTATTACATGGAAAATAGTAAACAAAAAATACTAATAACGGGAGCTTCTAGCGGTTTAGGCCGTGAATTGGCGCACCAATATGCACAAAAAGGGAATGTGGAATTGATATTGGTAGCACGTAGAAAAGAAGCTCTTGAAAAAGTGGCTAAAAAATGTGAAGTTTTTGATAATGTTAAGACTAGAGTATATAGTGTGGATATCGGAGCTCAGGAACAGGTAGAGCACCTACTTTCATCAGTAAAAGATATAGATATACTTATAAATGGTGCAGGTTATGGAATTATGAAGGATTTTAGTGAATTCAGTGATCATGATGTTGTGAATATGTTTGATACAAATGTCATCGGAACCATTCAATTAACAACTGAGATTGCTAAAAGAATGAGAGAAAAGAAATCTGGAACTATTGTAACTATAGCTTCTCTAGCAGGAAAAATAGCGACACCAAAGAGTTCTGTCTATTCAGCAACAAAATTTGCTCTAATTGGGTATTTTAATTCTTTACGTTTAGAACTAAAAAATGACAATGTCCATGTTATGACTGTAAATCCTGGTCCAGTAGCTACAAATTTCTTTAATATTGCTGATGAAGACAAGAGTTATCAAAAAGCCATGGGTGGTAAGACATTAACACCAAAACTTGTTGTCAGTAAGATAATAAAAGGAATAGAACAGAGAAAACGCGAAGTAAATTTACCTTTTAGATTACTAGTTGGGGTAAAAATTAGTCAATTATTCCCAGGATTAAGTGATAGAATACTTATAAGAATGTTCAAATAAATATGTTAAATCGAAATTAGATTATATCTGATTTCGATTTTTATTTTATTAAAGAAAATAACTAGAACTATTTTTTAAAAAGTCCGTTTTTTAAACGTTAACATTATTTAAAATAATAAATAATGTTAAAAAAACGTATATTTGTGATATTATTTATCTATTAATCTACAAAAAAAGAAAGTGAGAAAAAAGTTATTATGAAGAAAAAAATTACACGTTAGCCTCAGCTACAATCGTAGGATTGGCAATTGCAACTTCAGGGGGAGCGGCGTTTGCAGATGAATCAACGCCAGTAATTTCTCCTACAGTGGCACCATCAACAACACCATCAGAATCTGCAGTTGCTCCAATAACAGGTGATGAAAAACTGTCATCAGTATCAACTAATTCTACAGTAGCTGTACCAAAAACAACTGAAAAAGATTTAGTTTTAGTGCATACTAATGATGTTCACGGACGTATCGTAGAGGAAAAAGGTCGTGATAAAAATACATCAGTTGTTGGTGATGCTAAATTAGCAACAGTAATTGAAAATGAACGTGCTAAAAAATATCAAACGACAGTAGTTCTAGATGCAGGGGATGCATTCCAAGGCTTACCTATCTCTAATTCAACAAAAGGGGAAGCGCGTGCTGAAATTTTAAATAAAATGAATTACGATGCTATGGCTGTAGGAAACCACGAATTTGACTTTGGTTTAGATGAAGCTAAAAAGTATAAACAAATTTTAAAATTTCCTCTATTAAGCTCAAAAGGATATAACACAGTTGAAACATCTAAAAAAGATGGTATTACAACCCATGTGTATGGAGTAAAAAAATCTAGAGGTACAAATACTGAGAGAAAACTACCAAACACTGGTATTAACTCAGTAGCTACAGTATCATTTGGTGTAGTTGCATTATTAGCTGCAGTAGTATTAAGAAAAAGAAAAAATAGATAAAAAGATTAAGAAATATATATATAGTATTAAAGTTTTTCAAAAAACATTGACAAGGTTTTTCTAACTTGTTATACTTAAATAACAAAATTAAAATTACACTTTGGAAAGAAGAGTAATAGTTGATATTTGCTTAGAGAGTCTCGTTAGGTGGAAAGGGATCAAATTTGATACTATGAAGATGGTCTTTTCGTGTTAGTAGTTGAATAATTAAACTACTACGGGTAGCCCGTTAGAGCAGAGAGTACTTATATAGTAATATTTAAGTACTAATTGAGATAGTACTTGTGAAAATACTATAAATCAAGGTGGTAACACGTCTATAGATACGTCCTTGTAGAAGTTAATTACTTCTACAAGGGCTTTTTTCTTTGTGTAGTGATATTAATCCTTATTAGGTTATTATAATTTTAGGATAAGTATTAAAACAATTTTGTAAATATGATTATTTATTTGTTTAATTTGTAAGATAGAATATAGGTATATTAAATTTTATAAAAAGGAAATATTAAAAAAATTATACTTTACTAAATATTATACAAATTTTTCAAGTAATATATTCAAAGGCTATATTGAAGAAATTTATGAAGTTATTACATTTTATGAGAACTATTGTACTGATAATAAATATTATTGAATGGAAAAATTTTCTTAAATATGGTAGAATAAGGTATTGAGAAATCAACGATTAAATTTCTAATGAAAGAGATTAAAGGAGATTATATGATTAATAAATTAGGATGGAAAATTGGTGGAGAACAAGGTGAAGGGCTAGAAAGTACAGCTGAAATTTTCTCTACAGTAATAAATACACTAGGTTACCACATGTATTCTACAAGAGACTTCGCAAGTAGAATTAAAGGTGGACACAGTAATAGTAAAATTTGTATTTCGGAAGAAAAAATAAATGTTATAGATTATAAGACAGATATTCTTATAGCATTTGACCAATCTACATTGGACAGTTATATTCCAGAATTAGATGAAAATAGTATTATTATTGCGGATGCTAAAATTAAACCAGAGATTTCAGAAGAAATTAAAGGATTAGTTGCAGTATTCCCAATAACGGAGTTGGCAAAAGAGATAGCTAATCCGATTATCAAAAATATAATTACACTTGGTATTTGCTCAGCGTTATTAGATATTGATTCAAAAATATTTTACGACATGATTGAAGCAAAATTTTCAAGTAAAGGTGAAGAAATAGTAAATATTAATATTCAAGCCTTTGATAAAGGGCGTGAGATTATGAATGATTTTATGATTGAAAATAATATTAATGACAAATATTATTTAAAAAAATTAAATCCAACTCACAAAAATATGTGGTTAATAGGAAACCATGCGGCAGGTCTTGGTGCATTAGCAGCAGGTTGTAGAATGTATGCAGGATATCCAATTACACCAGCTACAGAAATTATGGAATATTTATTCGACAAACTTCCACTAGTAAATGGTGCATATATCCAAACAGAGGATGAGATTGCAGCGTTAGGTGTAGCTATTGGAGCGAACTTCGCGGGAGTACGTGCTATGACAGCTACTTCAGGACCTGGTATCTCATTAATGACTGAGTTCTTAGGTATGGCAGCAATGGCAGAGCAACCAGTTGTTATAGTCGATGTTCAAAGGGGTGGACCTTCTTCAGGACTTCCAACAAAAACCGAGCAATCAGATATTTTCCACGCAGTATACGGTGGAACAGGGGACGCTTCTCGTATTGTATTAGCTCCAACATCTGTTGAAGATTGTTTCTACACTATGATTGATGCGTTTAATATGGCGGAAAAGTATCAAACGCCAGTTATTGTTTTAATGGATTTACAATTAGGTATGAATAAAGAAACTGTACCTAACTTTGATTTCAGTCAAGTGAAAATCGATCGTGGTAATCTATTAAAACAAGAAGAAATCACAGAAGAGGATATTATCTACTTCAAACGTTATGCGACTGATGTATTAGTTTCAAACAGAACTATCCCAGGTCAAAAAGGTGGAATCCACAACGCAAACAGTTATGAACACTCTGTTGTAGGATTACCTTCTGAGGTGAAACGTAACACAGTACGTCAAAAAGAAAAACGTGCTAATAAGATAGAATCAGCATTAGTAGAAAGACCATTTGTTCTAAATGAACACAATAAAGAAAAAGATATTCTTCTAGTAGGTGTAAATTCAACATATGGTGTTCTAAATAAAGCAGCTAAGCAATTACAAGAACAAGGTATGAAAATTGATACTATGCATATTCGTCAAATCTATCCAGTAGCTCAAGCTATTCGAGATACATTTGATAAATATAGAAAAATATATATTGTTGAACATAATCACAATAAACAGTTACGTACAGTGATTGCAAGTAAATATCACAATTCAGAAAAAATAGGAAGTTTACTAAAATATGATGGGGATATTTATTATACTCACCAACTTGTTGAACAATTACTAGAGGAGGAGAAATAATTTGAAAGTAACATTAAAAGACTATAAAAATGATGTTAAGCCCGATTGGTGTGCTGGTTGTGGAGACTTCTCGGTACTTGCGGGTATAAATAGAGCTGTTGTAAATCTGGGAATTAAACCTGAAAATGTTGTGATTTCTGCAGGGATTGGATGTTCTGGGAAAATTAGTGGATACACAAGAGCATATGGGGTTCAAGGATTGCACGGACGTTCACTACCAGTTGCACAAGGGATAAAACTAGCCAACCAAGACCTAACAGTTTTTGCAATGGGTGGAGATGGTGACGGATATGCTATCGGAATTGGACACGCTGTTCATGCTATGAAACGTAATGTAAATATGACATACGTAGTAATGGATAACCAACTTTATGCCTGTCTCTTATACACATCTCCGAGCCCACGAGACATCTCAGGATCTCG
>CAMYEU010000109.1 GCA_947254465.1 uncultured Gemella sp.
AAAAACAATAAAAAGTATCAGCTTGCCAAATGCTTTAGCTGATGAGTATGTAGCTTTAATCAAATCAGAATTAAAAGAAGTATTTGGTTATGAAGTAAGTGAAGATGAAATATTTACTACAACGCCAATTATTTCGACACATACAGGAGAAAATGCAGTAGGTATCTTAGTAGAGTTAGTATAATCGGAGGTAAAGATTATGACAAATTTCGATGAAACAAGATTATTTGATAGCAATTTTTATGATAAAAATGATATTCACAACATTTTAAAAAATGTTGTGGAAACAATTAAACAGCGTGGATATGATCCTATTAATCAGTTAATGGGATATATTAAAACGGCTGACCCAGTATATATTCCTAGAGATAATCACGCAAGAGAGCAAATAAGATTGATTGATATGGATGATATACTAGAGTACTTATTATACTTTTTTATACAGGAGTCTTAGATGTTAGATAAAAGAATTATGGGGCTTGATTACGGATCAAAAACTATAGGTGTTGCCGTTAGTGATTTGTTAGGTTTTACTGCCCAAGGTATTGAAACTATTAATATTAATGAGCAGGTTAAAGATTTTAAAATTAAAAGGATTAAAGAATTAGTTCAAGAGCATAATGTAGGAACAATAGTGGTTGGTCTTCCAAAAAATATGGATAATTCTGTAGGATTTAGAGGCGAAGCGACACTGTATTTTGTAGAAGTATTGAAAAAGAAAATTAAGAATGTTGAAATAATTTTACAAGATGAGCGCTTAACGACGATGGGCGCAGAAAGAGTACTTCTTGAGGCTAATGTTTCAAGAAAAAAAAGAAAAAATGTTATTGATAAAATGGCTGCTGTATTAATATTGCAGACATATTTAGATAAATTAAATTAATATAAGATCTCAGGAGGATAATAAAATGCAAGAGAAGGATTTAAAAAATATTAGTATCGATAATACTGAAGAGGTATACACACTTAGTACGTTAGAAGGTGAAGAAAAAGAATACCGCAAAATTTTAGAATTTACAAACCCAACAAACGGTAACCTATATTATATCTTTGCTGAAGAAGAAACAATCGATGAAGAGGAAATTAGTATTTTTCCAATGGTGTGTGTCGAAGATGGTGAAGATAGTGTAAGATTTGAACCGGTTGAGACGGATGAAGAATACGATATGATTTCAGAAGTATTAGATACTTTCTACTACGATGAGAGTGAGTAAAAATGAGAGAAGATAAAATAAGAAGAAGTAGAGAATTAAGAGAAAAAAATAGGAAGAAAAAATCTATCATTCCTATCTTATTGACAATAATACTTGTTATTGGAATCGGAATATTATCATTATTTTACTATATGATAACACCAGTCGATAAGAGCAATAATAAAGATATTAGAATTGAAGTTAAAGAAAACTATGGAAGTGCAAAGATAGCACAAGAATTAAAGGCAAAAGGTTTAATTCGTAATGAAGAAGTGTTTAAGATGTATGCGAGATTATCCCCTAATGCATCGTTTTATGTTGGAAATTTTAATTTAAAACAAAGTATGAGTTTACCTCAAATAATTCAAGAGTTAGCGGCTAAAGATAAAGCGAGTTCTGGTAATACATTTGCATTAATTGAAGGTGATAGCATACTTAAGATTGCTAAGAATTTAGAAAAGACAAAATTAAGTGGAAATGAGTTTTTAGAGAAAGTTAATGATGCTGAATTTATCAAAAAACTACAGAAACAATTTCCAGAGCTAATTACTAATGAAGTATTTGGTAAAGATATTAAATATGCACTAGAGGGGTACTTGTATCCAGCAATTTATGATATAAATGATGATGAAACAGTAGAGAGTTTAATTACTAAGATGGTCAAATTAACGGATGAAAAGGTTGTTCCATTGTACAATAAGAATAATAAAGTATGGAAAGTAAATGGTAAACAAACTCAAATTTCTATCCATGATTATATTACTATGGGTAGTATACTTGAAAAAGAATCTACTAAATCTGACGAGAATAAACTCATTGCTAGTGTATTCTTAAATAGATTAGCGCAGGGGATGAAACTACAAACTGATCCATCAGCTAATTATGCAGCTGATAAGTTAACAGGAGCTCCAACACAGGTAGAATTATCATTAAATTCACCTTATAATACATATGTTGTGATAGGTTTACCTCCTGGTCCAATTTCTTCTGTTGGGGCAACTTCTTATGAGGCATTAAATAATGCTGAGAATACAGAGTATCTATATTTCTTGCATGCAACAAAAGATGGAAAAGCATATTTCTCTAAAACATATGCTGAACATGAAGCATTAGCTAAAGAGCATATTGAAGGTTATATTCCAGCTGGAAGTTAATTAGGATATTATAAATTGAATATTAATGAAAATTTTGTTTGGATTATTTTTAAGCTGAATTTAATAAAAAAGTAGCGACTTGTAAATTCTATTTACGAGTCGTTACTTTTATATTAGGGATGCTACTATTGAATTAATATGGATTATAGGGTAAAATTAGTTGTAAGATTAAAATTTAGGAGTGTTTATGCAACAGTATTTTATAAATGAAGATTTGAATGTTGAATCAACATATGAATTGTCTAAAGATGACAGTAATCATATTGTAAGAATTATGAGAAAGAAAATAGAAGATAAAGTATATGTTGTATTTAATAATGAAGTTAAATACATTTGTACAATTGTTGATAATAATGTGGACAAAGTTCTTGTTACGCCGTATGAACAAGTAATAGGTACTAATGAATTATCGACGAAAATAACAGTGGCTATTCCGCCATTAAAAAATGATAAAATTGAATATTTAATGCAAAAATTAACTGAACTGGGCGTTAATAATATAGTGCTATTTAATTCTGAGAGAAATGTCGCTAAGGTAAAGAAAGATAAGGTAGATTCTAAATTAAATAGATGGAATAAAATCGTAAAAGAGGCTGCAGAGCAATCTAAGAGAAATATAATTCCTGATATCACTTATGTTGATAGTTTGAAAGATTTAATTGCATTTTCTGAAAAATTCGATCATAAAGTTGTAGCTTATGAGAAGGAATCTGTTAATGAGGAGAATATCAATCTTAAAAATTTACTTAATTCGAATTTAAGTGATAAAGAGGTTATAGCAGTATTTGGAAGTGAAGGTGGACTTTCTGAGCAAGAGGTGGATCTTTTAACTGAAAATAAATTTGATGTGATAGGATTAGGAAAAAGAATACTAAGAGCCGAAACTGCACCATTATATTTTGTTAGTTGCGTCGCATATTTTAGTGAATTTAATTAAAGGAGTCAAATTATGAGTGTTGAATTAAACTTAACAGCAAAAGAAATATATGAAAAAGAATTTAAAAAAAGTAGAGTCAAAGGATATAGTGAAGAAGATGTTAATGACTATTTAGATTTAATAATTGAAGACTATATGAAGTTAGATAAACTTATGACTAGATTAAAAGAATTAGAAATAGAAAATCAAAACTTAAAGATAAAAATAGAAGCGATTAAGAGTTCTAGTCGTGAAGATAAGCCGGTTCAGGTTACTAACTTAGATATTTTAAAAAGATTATCGAAACTTGAAACAGCTGTTTTCGGTACAAATAACGTAGATCACGATTTATATTAATTATGTTTAGAGGGGTATTCCATGAATATTTTATTAATAGTTTCTGGGGGGATTGCAGCATACAAATCAATTGATTTATGCAGTTCTCTTGTGAAGAAAGGTAATAGTGTAAAAGTAGTGCTTACAAAAAATGCTGAAAATTTTGTTACACAACTACCTTTTCAAACTTTAACAAAAAATAGAGTTTATACAAGTACTTTTGAAGAAATTGATGAAAACGAAATACAACATATAGATTTAACAAAATGGGCGGAAAAGATTGTTGTAGCACCAGCTACAGCTAATTTAATTTCAAAATTTGCAAATGGAATTGCAGATGATTTAGCTACTTCATTAATGCTGGCAGTGAGAGATGTGACTAAAGTTTATATTGTTCCTGCAATGAATACATTTATGTATAGAAATCCAATTATTCAAGAAAATATGAATAAACTAATAAAACTTGGATTTAAATTTGTAGAGCCAGATAGCGGTCTATTAGCATGTGGGGATGTTGGAGAAGGTAAATTTCCGTCTATTGATAAAATTGAGAGTTTTATTTTTCATGAAGTTGAACAAGATTTGAAAGGTAAAAAAGTTCTAGTGACTGCAGGGCCTACGAAAGAATTCATCGATCCATTTAGATGTTTAACTAATCCCTCTACAGGGAAAATGGGTATCTCTCTTGCAAATGAATGTGCAAGAAGAGGAGCAGAGGTAATATTAGTATCTAGCATTGATAATGATACTATAAGTAGTAAAGTAAAGAAAATAAAAATCACTAGTACAAATGATATGTTTGAAGCGGTGAAAAATAATTTCAAAGATTGTGATTTTATCATAAAAGCAGCAGCTGTATCAGATTATACACCCGTACAAGTTTTTGAAAAAAAAGTAAAAAAACAAGAAGGAAATTTAACAATTGAATTTCAAAGAACACAAGATATTCTAAAATATGTTGGGGAAAATAAAACAGATAAACAAAAAGTTATTGGTTTTGCTGCGGAAACAAATAATTTGATAGAGTACGCAAAAGAAAAAATAATTAAGAAAAATCTTGATTATATTGTTGCTAATGATATATCTAAAAAAGATATAGGTTTTGGTAGTGATGATAATGAGGTCTATATAATAGATAAACACAATAATATCAAAAAAATTGATAAGAGTAGTAAAAATAATATAGCAAAAGCTATAGTTGATGAAATATCAAAATAAATTAACTTTAATTTTAAGGAGGTGAGATTATGTATGCTGAGGTAATAATTGATGTAAATAATCATAATGTTAATCAAGTTTATTCTTATCTTGTACCTGAGGAATTTAAAGACAGGGATATTGTAGGATATAGAGTTGAGGTTCCTTTTGGAACAAGAACGGTTCAAGGTTATATAGTAGATACTAGAAGAGAAAATTCAGAAATAGAATCAACGAATAAGTTTAAATATATAAAAAAACTAAAGGATGATTTTCCAATATTAACAAAAGAAATGATTCTGTTATCAAAAGTAATGGCGGATGAACTTTTTTGTACAAGAATACAGGCCATTGAAACAATTGTTCCAACGAGCTTAAAGAATAAGTATGTAGAATATTATGAGCTACTTGATGCTAATAAAACATTACTTTTAGATTATGCAAAACATTTCAATATGGATAACTTAATTGAAAAAAATAAATTCGAAAAGTTATTTTCAATTGAACAAATAGGCTACTTAATCTCACTAAAAGCTGTAAGACTTATAAGTAGGATTAAAGAAATTAAAAATAACGAAACAGAAGAGTTCTTTGTGTTGAACAAATATAAGGATGTTAAATTAACAAAAAAACAAAAAGAATTAGTCGACTATTTAATTATTAATAATAAAATAAAAAAATCAAAGGTTAAAGATAAACTTAGCATAGGTAACTCTGTTACGAAAAAACTACTTGAAAAAAATGTAATTAGAATTATTGAAGAAGATGTTAAACATGATATAAATACATCTATACTAGAAAATAATACGAAGCTAAGTGAACATCAACAAAGAATTTATGACAGAATTAGCGAGAATTTTGATAGTAAAAAGTTCAATGAGTATCTTTTGCATGGTGTTACAGGTGCTGGGAAAACAGAGATTTATATAAAACTTGTTGAAGAGGTTGTTAAAAAAGGAAAAGATGCTATAATATTAGTTCCTGAGATTATATTAACACCTCAAATTGAAAAGAAATTTAGAAAAGTATTTAGCGATAATATAGCGGTTATACATTCTAGATTAAATTCAAAAGAAAAGTATAATGAGTGGAAAAAAATTCGAGATGGTAAGGTTAAAATATGCTTAGGTACTCGTTCAGCAGTTTTTGCGCCGTTTAATAATCTAGGTATTATTATCATTGATGAAGAGCATGAAAATAGTTATAAACAGACTGAGTCACCAAGGTATGATGCGAAGGATATTGCCTGTCTCTTATACACATCTCCGAGCCCACGAGACATCTCAGGATCTCGT
>CAMYEU010000110.1 GCA_947254465.1 uncultured Gemella sp.
CTACACACTGCATATCGTCGGCAGCGTCAGATGTGTATAAGAGACAGCTCCCTATTCTTCACTTTTTTCTCCTTATCTCAAATAATCTATTACATGGTTAAAACTATCTTTACTATTATATTATACATTAAAATATTCATCAAGCAATTTCAAAAAAAGCTTGATTAAGATACTTAATCAAGCCAAAATCTTCTATCTCGACAAGAACGAGAAGAATCCACTTATTATCGCTACATTAAAGAAATCTATAAACAATGCACCGACTATAGGCATCACAAAGAATGCTATATGTGAGTGTTTATATTTATCACAAACACTTTGCATGTTTGCAATACCATTCGGAGTTGCTCCAAGCCCAAAACCTACATGCCCTGCAGATAATACTGCCGCATCATAATTTCTACCCATAAATCTAAATGTTACAAAGTAGATAAATACCCATGCTAAAAGCGCTTGTACAAGTAATAATACTGCCAATTGGCCTGCTACACTACTTAATTCCCATAATCTTAAACTAATCATTGCCATTCCTAAGAACAGGTTTAACGAAACATCTTCTAAAATATGTACTTCTTCATAGTGCAAATCAAACTTAGTTGTATTATCAGATATATTTCTTAAAACAGCCGCAACAATCATTGGTCCTATGTAATTTGGAAAATTTAGAAACTGATTTAAAAATGTAGAAACATAACTACCAATAAACATCGATAATAAAATTAAAAAGAATGCTTTAGCAAAATTCTCCCCATCAAGTTTTCTTACATCGTTATTAAAAAGAAACTCATCATTTTTTACTTTTTCATTATCTACTTTCTCTGCTACAACCTCTAGTTTCTTTCCTTTAATTAGTCTATTTGCTAATGGACCACCTAGACTAGAGCCTGCAATAAGCCCAAAAGTAGCTGCTGCAATGGCAACACTCTTAGCCCCTGTGTGCCCTAATTCTTCTACTATAGGTGCCATCGCTGCTGCAGTACCATGTCCACCTGTCATAGCAGTTGAACCAGTTAGTAATGCGATTAGCGGATCTACACCTGTTAAATACCCAACTCCTACAGCTACAACATTCTGTAGTATCACTAACATTACAGCCATAATAAGGAACATAACTACCTTTTTCCCACCAACTTTTAATAATCTCCAACTCGCATTGAAACCAATACTTGTAAAGAATAATGTCATAAAGAAACTTTGTAACGTATTATCAAATTCGAAGATAACTAAATTAGTTTTTCTTAAAATTAAATTAATTATAGCAAATAAGAAACCTCCAACAACGGGAGAAGGAATACAATAAGTCTCAAAAAACTTAATCTTTTTCCTTAATAATCTTCCTAGAATTAATATAATAACAGCCAATCCGACCGTTTGAATCATATCCATTTTAATATTAAACATATTATCATCCTTTCTTATTTTATATTAATTTTTTAAACAGAATAATACTGTTTAGTATTAACTATTAATTACTACTATGTTTTAAATTTCATAATTTAATATTACATTTAAGTAATATTTTTTTCAATATTATGTAAGATTTTATAACGTCATATAATTAATATTACTAATTTAACGAATAAAGATGAACCTATAAAAGTTCATCTTTATTTATTAAAAAATTGGTTTTAAAAATTCTGACCAAGTCTCATAATTTTCTTCTGCTTTGGCCTCTTCTCCTGTCATCCATTTTATAACAAGAGTATCATCTTCCTTAACTTCTACACGTTGTTTATCTACTTTACACTCATAAACAACGCCTACATGGACTTGCCCAACTTCTGTCTTATCATCATTTATTAGACCAATAAAATGTAGGTTATTTAAAGCTTCTTCTTCTGAAACTCCAACTTCCTCATTTAATTCACGTGCGGCATTAATTTTTAACATTTCAAAAATTGTTTTTCCTTCAACTTCATTCATATGTCCACCAATACCAACAGATGCTTTCCCGTGCAGTCTCGCTTCTCCTCCACCAACTAAACGTTTGTAAACTAGTACCTCGCCTGTTACTTCATCTTTAAGTAGAACATAACCAATCAATTGCTTATAATTAGGGTCTTCTTCCATATCACCACGACGTTTTACTTCATATGATTCAAATGTATCAATAATTTTCTTAGTTTTCTCATCATTTTTTTCTATAAATCCATAGAAATGATTTTCTTCATTATTAAATAATTCTTTTCTATTAACTACTAGTATTTGTTCATCCCACTTACTCATTTTTCTTCCTCACTTCTTTTATTTTGCTTGATAAGTACCTTCTTTTAATTCCTTAGCTATCTTAGCAATCTTTCTGAATCTGTGATTTAAACCAGATTTTGATAATTTCCCATCCTCAATCATTTCCGCTATTTCTTTTAACGGATATTCTGGATACTTAAGTCTTGCTTCTGCAACAACTCTAAGTTTCTCATCAATATTATCAAGTCCGATTCTTTCCTCTATTATGTTAATATCCTCAACCTGTTTTGCTGAAGCATTGACAGTCTTATTCATATTGGCCATATCACAGTTTTGCATTCTGTTTACAGAATTATTAATATCCCTAACAATTCTTTCATCTTCAAATTGGAATAACGCTTGAAACGCTCCAACAAGATTAATAAACTCAGCTATTTTCTCAGACTCCTTAATATAAACTATGAAACCTTTTTTTCTTTCAAGGCTTCTAGCATTCAATTTATAACTATTTAAAAGCTCATTTAATTCCTTATTATGTTCTTCGTAAGAAGAGAATATTTCCATATGATAACTAGAAGTACGAGGGTTATTAATAGATCCTCCAGCTAAAAATGCACCACGAAGATAAGCTCTTTTTTTCTCATCTGTATCTATTAACTCATCTGCTATATCTATTCTCATAGTATAGTTATCATTTAATATATACAAATCAGTCAAAATTTCTTTGACATTTTGATCTAAACGACAAATATATACATTATTCTTCTTTAACTTTAATTTTTTTCTAACAGAAATATTTACATGAACATCATAGAAAAATTTTATTAATGAAAACATTCTTCGCGCTATAGAGGCATTTTCTGTTTGAAAACTTAAACTTAACCTACCGTTTGATATATTTAATACACCATTCATCTTTATTAAAGCTGATAACTCTGATAAAAATTCTCTATCTTTTGTTATTTCTATTAAAGTTAATTCTTTCTTCATATCTGAAGCGTATGACATAAGTTCCCTCCTTATCCTAATTATTTTTTATAACTTATATATTTTATCATGATACCTACAATTTAACAACTTTTTTGAGTTAAGAAATGAGTTAATATACAATGTACATTAACTCATTAATTCTAATATTCTATTTTTATTTTCTTCATTAACTTCGATACGCTCTTTTATACCTTCTTTATCAAAATAAAGAACTTCATCTGAAATCTGACATAAAAATTCATAATCATGAGTAATTATAAATATCACAACATCATTCTTAGCTATTTGTTCTATTAAACGACTTAACTCTATCATATTAACATAATCTAAACCACTTGTAGGTTCATCAAAAATTAATATCTTTTTATTAGATAGTAGTGCTGATGCAATAGCTACCCTCTGCTTTTCACCACCAGAAAGAGTATTCGGATGTCTATCTAGAAATTTTCTAATGTTTAATCTATCGACAACTTCATCGAATAACAATATATTATCACTACCAAGTTTTATTTCTTTTTCTACCTGATTAGTAAACAATTGATAGTTAACATCTTGCATTACTTGAAATGCATTTTTTATTAAACCTTTATTATTTAGATATTTTTCATCTAATTTAATTTTATGTTTTGATTTATGTAGACCGCATAGAGCATTAGCAAAAGTTGTTTTCCCACAACCATTATCACCAATAATAGTATAGATTTTTGAAGTTGAGAAACTTTCACTTTGGAGTTCAACTTTCCTATCGTGAACTTTATATTCAAGTCTTTCGATATTTAAAAAGTCTTCTTTAAAATTTCTATTCTCTTTATTACCTAGCTCTACTTTAGATAAATCAATTTGTCTTGTGTGGCAAGCTCTACTGTCAAAATCTGATAGCTGTTCTTTAGTAACTTCATGAATCAATTTACCGTCTTTAATAATATACATTCTATCGATTAAGTCTTTTAGATAATATATTCTATGTTCAGCTACAACTATAGTTTTTCCTTTTTTCTTCAATGTTTCGATTATTGATGAAATAAGCTGTATCGACTTCAAATCTAGGTTACTAGTTATCTCATCTAGAACATATACATCAGCATCTAACATCATACTAGCCATAAAAGCTAATTTTTGTTTTTCTCCGCCACTTAGTTCTAAGACATTTCTTTCCAACAGATATTCTGCAGAAAATTCTGATATCACTTCATCAATTCTACTTTGTATCTCTGATTTAGAATAACCATAATTTTCCATACTAAAGGCAAGTTCACTCGTAGAATCAAGATTGAAAAACTGATTTTTAGGGTTTTGAAAAACACTTCCTACTACTTTTGAAAAATCTTTTAATTTGTCTCCAATATTAAGGTGAGCTACTTTTAACTCACCACTGTATCCACCATCAAAAAATTCTGGTGCTAATCCATTTAAAACCCTTAATATTGTAGTCTTTCCACAACCGCTTGCCCCAGTAAAAAGAACACATTCACCTTTTTTTATGTCCAATGATAAATCTTCAATATTTAATTTTTGTGATTCAATATATTTATAATTAAAATTTTTAAATGTTATCAATTTATCACCTCATATACATAATATAACAAAAAGCAACTGCTACAATTATCATTACTAAATAATCAATCTTTCTAAATTTCAATTCAATATAACTACTCGGTATTTCTTCATTATCAATACCTCGACATAAGCATGAGACTGAAAGCTCATTTGCTATATTGGTACTAATTATTACATAAGGAACAAAAATATACTCAAAAAATTTAAATGGATGAAGTAAGTAATACCCTCTACTTACTCCAATCCCCTTCATTCTTAATGAATTTTTTATTAATTTATAGTCTGTCAGTAATACTGGGAAAAATCTGTATAATACTGCCAACACTATTATCATTTTCTTTGGTAATTTTATGTTCCTTAAAAAACATATTAATTCGGAAACCTTAGAACTACTCACTAAGGCCATCCCGGCACATAAAGGAAAATATAATGTTTTGAACATTAAAGCAGTAAGCAACAAGAAACTATCTATTACTTGCAGAGTAACAGTATGCGCAAAGAATACCTCATAAGCAGTAAAGAAAAGATATATCCCAAAAAATCTCGACATTCTAATATAATTAGAACTTACTCCTAAGTATATAGAAAAGCAAAGTGCAACTATCAGATGCATGCTTACAGACATCATTTTAAACATTAATATGTTGGCAATTACTAAAATAAAGATTTTCGTTCTGATATCTAATTTATACATTACTACAGCCCTGCTTTATTAAAGTTTTTGAAATAAAGTTTTCTTCCTAAGTATGTACCAACTATTGAAAATATTACAGTGAACACAACAATAAAGACAAAAGTCTTCATATCAGTTGAACTCATCACTAGATTAATTTTTTCTTCTGAATAATTTCTATTTTGAAGATGTTTAACATATGAATCTTTCATAAAGAACATTGGTAAAATAAGACCAATATTTCCTAGATTAAAGAATAAATATGATAAATATTCATTTCCATATCTAAAAGCAATTTCTGCTAAAACTGCTGCAAAGATTAATACTATTCCACCCACTACCGAGTGACCAGAAACAGTCATAAAAATACCAATTATCGCAATCATAATAAATATAGCCATATTTTTATTAATTTTGTTAAAAATTAAACTATATACACTACCGCACACTAATGCAGCTGTTATTGAAGTGTATGTTGCAAAATAAACTTTACCTCCAAATATAACAGATGTCAAAAGTGTTGAAATTCCAATTCCAACTGCCATTACAAGAATTAATAAAATTGTATATAAACCTAAAGTCTAACCACTGTCTCTTATACACATCTGACG
>CAMYEU010000111.1 GCA_947254465.1 uncultured Gemella sp.
CCTGAGATGTCTCGTGGGCTCGGAGATGTGTATAAGAGACAGGTGTTCCCTACAGCTAGTACAAAGATAAAAATCCTCTTTTTTTGAAAATAATGTGTCAAACTCTAACTTTTTCTTTGTTTCCAAACTACAAAAACTACACTTCATATCTTACCTCCTATTCAACTTTCTATATTTAGCAAGATTATTCATATACTCAATCTCTTTAATAGCATCTTTCATATCCCTACTTATATTATCCACTAAAAATACGACATCACCAGAATTATCATAGTCCTTTCTACCTACCCTACCTGATATCTGAATCAATGCAGCCTTCGTAAAATTTATATGCTTGGCATCGAAAACCACTACATCTAAATAATCGAAAGTCACACCACGTTCTAATATCGTTGTCGTAATAAGAATATCTAATTCTCTATTATAAAACTTCTGAATTTTCTCACTTCTATTTTCATCTCCACTATAGACAAAATCTATCATTATTTCCTCGGAAATATATTTTTTAAAATACAATACAGCCGTCTCACACATGCCTATTTCAGGAACAAATATCAATATTCGTCTATCTTTCTTTAGTTTTTCTTGAATGAATTTTTCTATAAATCGTGATTTTCTCGAAAAATCAAACACATCTGATCTCTCAATTTTTATTTTCGGAACAGGCAACAAATACCTGTGATACCTTATAGGGATCTTTATAACTTCATCAACACTAGATTTAACTATTTCAGATGGCGTGGCTGATAAGAATACAAGTACACCATCATCTTTCAAACTCGTTTTAGCACCATTTTCTAAACACTCATCACCAGAATACGGGAAAGCATCTACCTCATCAATAATAACAATATCAAAGTAATTGTAATACTTAACGAGTTGGTGCGTTGTCATAATATAAAAATTTGATTCTTCCAAAATTTTCTCTTCTCCATGTAAAATACTAATGGGATATCCTTTAAAATCACGAGCAAATCGTTCTGATAATTCTTTGACTACATCTCGTCTAGGGATCGCTAGACAAATATTTTTCTTATCTACAATTGCACAATATATTGCTTCATAAACTATTTCCGTCTTACCTACTCCGCATACTGCCCAGATTAATGTACTTTTCGCGCTGTCTATATTCTCCACTAAACTCTTACTTGCTTCTTCTTGAACATCGCTTAACTTAACACTAGGTCTTTCAGGTACTTTTAAATTTGATACTGGGATATTTATATAAAACTTTATAAAATAATCATCACTTCTCCCAAAATCTATACATCTTCTACAATATGTAACTTCCTGATTTTTACCAACAAATGTAAAAAATTGTTGCTGATCTTTATTATCACATTGCAAACAGTGGAATTTTCCTTTATCTTCATTTATTGAATACAATTTACTTATATATTGACAATTATCTAAACAATGAAGCTTAATATTCATTTTTAGTAATTTTGATATAGATAAAAGCAGTCCATTATAGCTCCTTAAAAAAGTTAAATCACTCTCTTTTAGAGTATAGACTGCCCCTGTCGTTATTTCATTATATATTTCATCAAAATCTGAATTGATTTCTCCAAAATCATCATAGCTCTTTTTTATTTTTCTATAATTTATATTTTTATCATTATTACTCATTTTCGAGTAATAAACTATATAAAGCGCCTCTATAAATTCACAGTATTCTCTAAAAAACATTTTCTATTACCCCTTATCTGTAAATTTTTTCAAAATTATTTTCAGTAAAATTCCTTATTTAGTTAACATTTTAAGATTCTAATATTCCTAGCTAACTACATAACATCTATATTTAATTTTATTTTAACAAAAATATATTTATAAAGCAAAATAAATGTATATTTTATAAAAGTAACATTTTTATGCAAACTATATTGCTAACGTTATCAAAAAGTGATATAATAAAACTATAAAAAAAGGGGGAACCCCCTATAAAGTAGATAAGCTGCTTTATGAAAGGAGTGCTTTAAAATGTTAAGATATCAAGTACGAGGAGAAAATTTAGAAATTACTCAGGCAATTAGAGAGTATGTTGAAAATAAAGTTTCTAAATTAGAAAAATACTTTGCTGACAGTTTAGAAGCAAACGTTTACGCTAATGCTAAAGTATACAAAAATAATAAGAAAAAAATCGAAATTACAGTTCCACTTAAAGGGGTGACTCTTCGAGCTGAAGAAACTAACGAAGATTTATATGCCGCTGTTGATTTAGTCGTAGACAAACTTGAACGTCAAATGAGAAAACACAAAACTAAAATTAATAGAAAAGGTCGCGAAAAAGGATTTGTTGATGAAAATATCCTTACTAGCGAGTTAGAAGAAGCTGAAGAAACTACTTTAGATTTTGGTAAAGTTAAACAACTTAAAGTTGAAGCAATGACAAGAGAAGAAGCTGTGTTCCAAATGGAACTTCTAGGGCACGATTTCTTCGCATTCTTAGATAATACTACAAATGAAATTTCTGTAGTATATAAACGTCGTGAAACTGGATACGGAGTTTTAGAAATTTCTAAATAATTAATATTGAGTTTAAACACAATCAACCATCTTTCATAGGTGGTTGATTTTTCTTTGAAAATACAATAAAATTAAAAGAAAGAAAATAGGTATAGAATTTCTCTTGTATTTTTTCATACTCTTATTGTAGCTAAAGTAAAACATAGTAGTGTTTTACTTCAAAAAAATAAGTTCTTAACCGGAATATCCTTTTGTACAACAAAAGATTGAAAGTCTCGTAAGCTACACAAAAATAGTAAGAAGAGGAAATATAACCTTGCAGAATACCATTTCTATAACTATATATAATAACCATTAGGAGGATTTCTTATGACTAAAAAAGTCGCTTTATTCGTTGAAAATGGAAGTGAAGAATTAGAACTAATTGCACCTTTAGACATACTACGTCGTGCTAATATTCACGTCGATCTAATCTCTGCAAACAACGAAGACTATATAACTAGCTCACATGACGTAAAAATAATAGTAGATAAAAAAATTGATAATATAAATAATATTCTTGATTATGATGCAATAGTAATCCCAGGTGGAATGCCTGGAAGTACGTTACTTCGCGACAATAACAAAATAATTAAATTCTATCAAGAAATGTATAACGCAGGAAAATTAGTTGCCGCTATCTGTGCAGCTCCTATTGTACTAAGCAAAGCAGGTATATTAGAAGACAAAGAAGTCACTTCTTACCCAACTTTTGAAAAAGAACTTAATTGTAAAAATTATAACAGTAAAAAAGCTGTAGTTGTTGATAAAAATGTAATTACTGCTCAAGGCGCAGCTGTAGCTACTCTATTTGGTTATGAAATTGTTAATTACTTACTTCAAGATGACACAGCACAAAACATCAGTGATGCTATGTTAGTCCCAATATTAAAAAATAACTTATGAAATACAAAACTTAAGACCTCAGATTAAAATATCCGAGGTCTTTTGTATCATTATTTTGTTAATTCTTCTAACTCTTTCATCGCAGCTACTACAACTTCCGGTGTACAAACATCAACCGCAAGTTTAAATGTTTCTTTTTCACTAGCTGCAAATTCAGCGATTTTTTGCATTTTTTCTTCTACATCTTCTGTTACATTCACGCAAGCTAAGTTATAAGCTAAATCATTAGCTTTATAGAATGGAACAAGTTTCTCAACTTCTTCTCTCTTACCTTCAGCAAGTAATTGAACTAAAATACCATAAGATACTTTTGTTCCATGTAATACAGAATGCGTTTCTTTAACTAAACTCATACCATTATGTACTGCGTGAGCTCCTGCCATACGTCCATAGTGAACACCGAAACATCCAACGCATCCTGAGATAGCAAAGACTGTGTCTACTGCATTTTTGAAACTTTCAGTGACTTCACCTTTTTCCATAGCTTCCAATGCACCATTAGCATCACGAAGAAGAACATCACGAGTGATTTTAGCTGCTTCTAATCCCATTCTTACAAAAGGATCATTAAATTTATTATTTCTCTCTACTAACACTACTGCTTCATACCATTTAGCTAAAGTATCTCCAATTCCCGCTACAAAGTATTCTTTTGGTGATTCTAATAACAAGTCTAAGTCTGCGACACAAGCATAGGCTGTACGTTTAAAATATGCAACCTCTCTAAATGTGTGATCTGGATGATAAACCGCAGCTACAGGTGCATAAGGTGCACAAGTTGCGATTACTGTCGGTACTGTCATATACTCAACATTTAAGTTTTGCGCTACACCTTTTGCAGTATCGATAACACGACCTCCCCCTACTCCAAGAACTACGTCAACACCTTCTCCATATTCCTCAGCGATGCGTTGCATGTCTTCAAAAGATGCAGAACCATCATATTTTGCTACTCTAAACTCTCTATTCCCTTTATAAAACTTCGTAAATGCTGCGTAAGATTTTTCCCCAGTAACAATCAAAGGAGTCTTAAACCCTTCTAATCTATTATCAAGTGCAGACAATGCCCCACTTCCTGAAATATATTCACTTACCCCTGGTCTTGCTACATTTGCTAATTCAAACATTTTACATCTCTCCTTTATTGTTAAAATTTATAATTCATAGTTTTTATTATTTAATTATGATTATAACATTTCCGAAAATTAAAATCAATAGTAAGTTAAAAATATTTTATTTTCTGATAATTCCAACAAGTAGTACCTTAAACTTTCAACTATTAATAAGAAAATCAAGGTAATTTATGTAGTAAGTCTTCCACACTCAATTAATTACCTTGATTTTTATGTTATCTCGGGAAAAATATAGTCCCTTCTTTCTTAGTCTGACCTTTAGTTATAGATTCCACTATAGTACTAGCTTTTTCTAATGCCACTATATCACCATTTAATTTTTCAATTAGTATCTTTCTTCCTTTATATGGACTATAAACACTAGCTTCTATATTCTCAACCCTTAAATAATAACGCTCATCTAAACAACTTTCCTTAAGCATATTTTTTATCTGAGCTAAATTTTCTTCATTATAATCTACATACTCAAATAAATTTCTGTTTTGTAATCTTTTTGCTAAATCAGCAGCAATTTTATCTTCTTTATCTTGAATAAGAGAACAACAATATAATAGTGAATTTTCATCTAGTTTAAAATATTCGTCTACACTCACATCAGATTTCCCTAAAAATGGAATCAACACCTTCATATCTTCAAAATAATCTTTATCATCTTTAAAAATATCCTTCAATCTATTAAATAGTTGAATAAATACCGCCTCATAACTTCTAGCTACAGGATGATAATAAACCTGCCAGTACATTTGGTATCTTGCCATAATATAGTCTTCTACACTATGAATACCAGTATATTTAACGACAATTACCTTTCTTCCCTCAGCAGTTTTTCTTACGCGCATTGTACGTAATATTCTTTCAAGGTCAAACTGTCCATAACTTGTCGCTGTAAAATAAGAATCACGTAATAAATAATCCATTCTATCGGCATCTAGTTGACCTGAAACAATCTGATTCAGTATATCATTTTCATGAGTATGTTGAATAATAGAGACTATATCTTGTGGCAATTTTTCTGAAACAGCTCTTAAAATAGAATTAAGCTCAGTATTTCCTAATATTATTTTTGCTGTATATTCCTCATGACTATGATTAGTAACATGCTCAAATGCATGAGAAAACGGTCCATGACCTACATCATGTAAAAGTCCCGCAAGCATCACGCAAACTTTTTCATATTCTGTTAATTCAACACAAAGTGATTTAACCTCAGTAACCATTCTTCTAACTATTTCATAAACTCCCAGAGAATGAGAAAATCTAGAATGTTCCGCAGTTGGATAAACTTGAAAATCTCCTCCTAATTGTCTTATACGGCGTAATCTTTGAAACTCCTTACTATCAAGACAATTCCAAATCACTTCATAATGAATATGA
>CAMYEU010000112.1 GCA_947254465.1 uncultured Gemella sp.
CACACTGCATATCGTCGGCAGCGTCAGATGTGTATAAGAGACAGGCACTCATTAGGTGGTTACCTATCTTTAAGAGCTACAGCAACAGCAGAAAAAGATAAATTTGGTAAGTATAAACAAACTTATACGTTCAATGCTCCAAAAGTTAAGAGTGGTTGGTTCTGGGGAGTACCTAAGGATGATGTGAAAATTTCAGAAGAATTAGCGAAAACAGGCAAGATAAAAAATTATTATACTGATAATGATAACATAATTCCAGGAAATCTTCAGCCTAGTAATAAAATAAGCATAGGTAGAAGTGCAGGAGCACATTCATCAACATCATACTTTGAAAGTAGAGTTAATTCAAATTCAGCTTTTAATTTTGGAAAACGTCAAGGAATGGATGGAGTTGGATATCGTGATGAGAATATAAATAAATTAAGTATAATTGATCCAGAAAAGGGTACATTGAGTAAGACATTCTTACCAACTTTAGTTGATGATAAACCGGTTTCTATAATGATTGGAGAAAAGATTAAAGATAGAGATGTCCTTAATAAGATTAATCGTGATTTATTACCAGTAAATATCAAATTAACAGTAGTTTCAACAGATGAATTAACAACATTAGGTTTAAAACATGCTAGGGTTAAAGTTTCTTATTTAGATGATAATACTAGCAATAATATTAATGTTCCAATTTTTGTAACTGAGGCTGATAAAAAAGAACTAATTTCTGTAGTAAATGCTGCTAAAAAACTAGTAGAGTCAGTTGTAGATTTATCTGATAAAACAGTAAAATCAGTGGAAAATTATAATCGTGCGAAATATAATTTAACAAAAAAATTAGAAGAAGCTGCCATTACTGTTTCGAATTCACTAGCTCCACAGTCAGTCATTAATAATATAACTAAAGAAGTTGCTAATTTAGGTATGAGTGTTATTAATACACGTGCTGCTTTAGAACTTACAGAAGCGGGTAAATATGAACCTAGAGTAATAAATGATGAACAGATTTTATTACATCATGGTTCTAGTATAAATTTAGATACTGTAATAAATAAAATTGTTAAGGATAATATACCTCAAAATACTAACTATGAAATACTAAATTCTACAGAGTTTGGAGAATTAGGTGATATTGTAGCAAAGGTGAAAGTAACATATTCAGATAATTCGTTTGATATCGTGAATATACCGATTAGAATTTATACTGATTCTAAAGGAGATTCCTTAATACAAGAAGAGAATCCCGAGCTAGTAATAAGTGAAAAAGGTGAGTCATTGGTACAAGAGGAGAACCCAGAACTAGTGATAAGCGAAAAAGGTGAAGCGTTGGTGCAAGAGGAGAATCTAGAACTAGTGATAAGTGAAAAAGGTGAAGCGTTGGTGCAAGAAGAGAATCCCGAGCTAGTAATAAGTGAAAAAGGTGAGTCATTGGTACAAGAGGAGAACCCAGAACTAGTGATAAGCGAAAAAGGCGAAGCCTTGGTGCAAAAAGAGAATCCAGAGCTAGTGATAAGTGAAAAAGGAGAATCACTAGTAAAAGAAGAGAAACCAGAACTAGTGATAAGCGAAAAAGGAGAAGCGATGGTGCAAGAGGAGACTCCCGAACTAGTGATAAGCGAAAAAGGTGAGTCATTGGTACAAGAGGAGAAACCTAGTGCTGATATTGAATCTTTAAAAACTAAAAATCTAGGCGTAGAAGTAGAATTATTAAGTAATATTAAAAATATTTCCTTAAATGTTAAGGTTGTAAAAAATAGTAAGCAATTAACAAGTATTAGTAAGACGTTGTCTGTAGAGAAAGATAAAGTAAGAGTGTTAGACTTGAAGTTAACAAAAAATGCTAGTGTGCTAAATCTTAATAATAAAAGAATAGTTCGAATTGCTTTACTAGAAAATGAAAGTGATAAGATTAATATATATCATGTAGAAAAGAATGGTAAGTTAACATTCG
Organism: uncultured Gemella sp.; assembly: GCA_947254465.1. Lineage (GTDB taxonomy): Bacteria > Bacillota > Bacilli > Staphylococcales > Gemellaceae > Gemella. The sequence continues at coordinate 1,943 of CAMYEU010000112.1, forward strand.
TATCATCGGAAGTCAAGAATAAGGTAGTTCAGTTTAACATAGATCATTTCAGTTTATTTGCGATTGTAGATTTTAGTAAAACTATTAAAAATAATGAAAAGAATGAACAAAAACAAATTATATCGGAAAGTAAAAAACAACAAAAGTCTTCAACGGATATAAAAGATAGAATAAATATTGGTAATGAAATTTTAAATTCTAAAACAATTAAGATGAGTAATTTAAATGAAAAAAAAGAGAAAATTGATAATAACTTATTCAAAAACGGCAGAATTGTTAGTGAAAATATTATTGAGTCAAATAATAACTTCAAACCAATCTCTATCTTACCAAAGACTGGAGATAGCTCTTCAAGTAGACTTCCTATAATAGTGGAAGTAGGATTAATTATAGGAGTTCTAGGTATTAGAAAATATAATAGATAAAAAATAAAATCAAACTGATAAGAAAATTTATCAGTTTGATTTTTTAATTATTTACTAAAAACGTTTTTCCATTCAGAACGTTTTTCTAAGAATTTTTTAGCTTCCATTTGAGCACCTTCTAAAGAGTGAGATGCTGCCCAACCGCATTGTACTTCATTACATGCAGGAACTTCAGTAGCTACAAGGACATCCTCTAGTGTTTTCGCAAGTGCTTCTTCAACTTCTTCGTAACTATCATTGTTAATTACTGATAAGTAGAAACCTGTTTGGCATCCCATTGGACCAAAATCTAGTACATTATCAAGATGATTTCTGATAAGTTCCGCGATTAAATGCTCTAAAGAGTGAAGGTTAGGCATTTCTAAGTGTTCTTTATTTGGTTGACAAAATCTAATATCATATTTATATATTTTATCACCATTATCCCCAGAATATACACCAACTAATCTAATATATGGTGCAACAACTTTAGTGTGGTCTAGATTAAAACTTTCAACATTCATTTTCTTTTCTGTCATCAATATATCTCCATTTCTGTAATTTAATTAGCAGTTATAATTATACTATATTTTTGAAAAATATAAAATTAATAAGAATAAAACTGATGCTCGTGTGAACATCAGCTTTAATAATTATTTTTCCAATGGGATAAGTTTATTCATTATTATTGCTACAATTGCACCAACAGCAATAGGAGAACCTATTAAGTATTGAAGTAATTGAGGAGCGCTAGCTTTTAATTCTGCGGGAATAAATAATAATCCAATTGTAAACATTAATGGTACTCCGATAATGTATAATTCTCTTTCAGAGAAGTCTAGATTTTTAACAACTCTAAATCCGTTTAGTAGGATGATGATACATACTACTGAGAATACCCCACCGATTACTGCAGAAGGAATTGAATTAATTACGGCAGAAAGTTTACCTAAGAATGATAATCCGATAAACCAAAATGAAGCCATAACGAATACTTTTCTGCTGGCTACACCTGTGATAGAAATAATTCCAGCATTTGTAGAATAACCTGTAACAGGAGTTGCTCCGACTAGAGCGGCAGTTAAACATCCGATACCTTCCCCGATAACACCTTTGTTAACTTGAGTGTCGCTTAAAGGTTGGTCGATAACTGAGCTTACTGCATACCAAGTTCCTGTAGTTTCAGCTAAAAGTACCATGTAAATAATAATCATTGTAATAATAGCAGAGATTTCAAAATGTATACTATAATCTAAGAGTAATAGTTTTGGCATTGAGAAAAAGCTAGCATCTTTAATTCCTTGAGTATTAAAACCACCCATTAAGTATGCAGAAAATGTTCCGATAGCTAAGGCGATTATTACTGAAGAAATTTGGAAAATTCTTTTGAATTTATTAACGTAATTCCCTAAAGTAGAAAATAGAATTAAAGAAGCGGCTGTAATAAATGCTAATAATACATTTTGCTTCATTGTTAGACCGTTTCCTTCGATGTAGATATTACTTACAAAAGCTGAAGGAAGTAAAGTTAATCCTACGATCATAATTATAGTTCCACTAACGATAGAAGGTATGTAATTTTTTACTATATATTTATAAATACCAGAATATCCAAGTAAGATAACTAAAATAGCACCAACAATACTAGCGCCTAGAACAGTACCAAGATTTTTAGTTCCCATATAAATACCAATAATAGCTCCAAGAGGTATAAATGATGGACCTTGACAAACAGGCAATCTTAGGTAGAATAATACCTGAATTAATGAAGCAATCCCAGCTCCTAGAAAAGTAGATTGAATTAAACCAGTAGCATCACCAGGTGATAATGCAATAGCTGTTGCTAAGATAAAAGGTGGTACGTAGACATCCATTGCAAGGACGTGTTGTAAACCTAGGATTAGGGATTGTGAAAATGGAATATTTTCTTCAACACCTATAGTTAAATGTTTATTTTGTTTCGTCATAAAAAACGTAATCTCCTTTTTTATTTTTATGTTATTAATCTTTTTTTAGAATTTGTTTACCTTGAACCCAAACTTCACGAATATTTTCTGAAGTAGAAAGGTATAATATTTTTTGAAGAAGGTGTTTTTCTTCTTCATTATCTAAATAATTTGGAAGTTTATTTATTGGTATATTGATATCGATGACTTGGAAATCGCAAATATACCCCTCTTTAAAAATCCCTAGTGGTAATTTTAAAGCTTCACCACCACCAGTAGTTGCAAGATAAAATGCTTCAAATACACTCACTTTTGAATCATGATTACCACGACAACTAGCTTCCAGTCTATTGTCAACTCCGTCATTTAACATCCTACTAGCCATGACCGTATGTTTTATATTGTCATATAGGCTAGGGGAGAACCCTCCGGAGATATCAGTACCTAAACAAATATTTAAACCTTGTTTTTTCAGTCTGCTAACAGGTAAAACTGCATTAGCAAAATATGAGTTAGAAATAGGACAGTGACAAACTGAAGATTTATTATTTTTGAAAATATTAGCATCTTCTGAGTTAATAAAATTACCATGAGCCATTATTGACTTATCAGTTAGTAGACCAAATTGATTCAAAACTTCGGTATCTCTTTTTCCAAATCGTTCAAGAACGAAATTATGCTCCCAATCACTTTCACTACAATGACTTTGTATATAGCAGTTATATTTCTTTGCTAATTTCCCTAGCTCTAAAAGGGCATTGTCTGTACAGCTTGGAACAAAACGCGGAGTAATAACTGGATATACACCTTGAGGTACATCTTTTGAAAGCGTCTGTACATCATTGATAAACTTCTCAGTATTTTCAATAGCTTCTTGTGTACTATTATCTCGGTAAAAATCAGGATTCATAATGTCATCATCCATAACTACTTTTCCGACGAACCCTCTTTGTCCCAAATTAGCACAAATTTTTGCTAATTCGAGAGTAGCATCATTATGAATAGTTCCAAAGTACATTGCAGAAGTAGTACCATTAGCTAATAATGTTTTTACTAAATCAGTATAAACTTCTCGTGCGTAGTTGACATCTTTATATTTTGATTCTAAAGGGAAGGTAAAATTATTTAACCAGTGGCTTAATTCGTCATCCAAAGCAAGTCCTGCTTGTGGCCATTGTGGAGCATGGATGTGTAAATCGATAAAACCAGGTAAAAGAACTTTATCTTTAAAATCAATAAAGTTACTATCATGTGAGTATTGATTTAATATTTGTTGATAATTTTCATCTTCTTTTCTAATAATTTCAGAAATAATTCCATTATCAGAAACTAAAAGTATAGCCTGTTCTAAAAATTCAATTTCACTATACTTTGGACTATGAAAAAAAGATGCTTTAATAATTTTTTCGGTTTCCATATTTTCATTTCTCCTAAAGAATTTTTATAAATATAACATAAAAAACGAACGTTGTCAACAGAAAAATATAAAACTTAATTTTTTTTTTTTAAAAGACGAACATTAAAAGTGTTAATTAAATCTTAAAGTTCGTAAAAAAACAGG
>CAMYEU010000113.1 GCA_947254465.1 uncultured Gemella sp.
CTATAAAACTTGTTGAACATAATAGTGAGTGGGCACATTGGTATGAAGATGAAAAGAAAAGTTTACTAGCTAAACTCGAAAAACATAAAGTGATTTTATATCATATAGGAAGCACAGCAATTCCAAATATATATTCAAAGGATATAATAGATATAATATTAGAAATCTATGAAAGTAATGATTTTGATAGTATAATTGACACTCTGAGTCTTGAGTGGGAACTACGTTGGAAAGAAGAGGATAGAGCTTTTCTAGTTAAAGGATATGGTGCTGATGGTTTTCTAGATAAAGTATACCATCTACATGTAAGAAAAAAAGGTGATATTGAAGAAGTTAAGTTTAGAGATGTATTAATAGAAAATCCAAAATTAGCAAAACAATATGAAAGATTAAAATTAGATTTAGAAACAACATATAAGTATGATAGAGAAGGATATACAGCTGGCAAAACGAAATTTATAAAAGATATTATAAAAGAGTATGGTTTACATAATTAATTATACGTAAACCATACTCTTTATTTTACTTCTTTATTATTGAAGTACTTAAATAACCCTTGAATTGCAACTATTGACCAAACACCTTCAAGGAAAACAAATCCCCATTGTTTTCCTATAAATGCGTCTATTCCAAGAATTAAAGCACCAATAGCATTAAGCAATAGATAGTTAAGTGAAGTTATTTTAAGCTTTCCTAATTGACTAAATACAAATCCTATAAGTATTAATAGTGATCCTAAAACTTGAACAATAATACCCATTATTACCTCCATAAAATTTAATAACTTTTATATTTTACCTCAATTGGAGATATATTTCAATACTAATCATCAAGTTTGTCAATGTTTTGTTTGATAATCTTTTTTGATTCGTTAATGTATAGCATTGATGTGTCGCTGTTAGAGTGTCCCATTTGTGTCATAATTATAGGTATATTCCCATTTGTTTTTAGAGCTAGTTTTGTACCGTAACTATGTCTTAATTTGTGTGGTGACATTGGAACATTAAAAGCGTCTGTATACTTCATCACTAATTTTTGAATTGCTCTTATTGATAGTCCGCTCTTATTTTTACTAATAAATACATAATCTTCTCTATTAAGTTTAAAAGGTAGGGAAGTAATGTATTCATTTAACCTATCTAAAGCGGATTTAGTAATTATAACTGTATCGACCTTATTACCTTTTCTGACAACATTAATCTCACTATTTAGAAAATCAATATCTTTTACTTTAAGATTAGCAAGTTCATTAACTCGGATACCACTTTTCAAAAATAGTGTAAGTATAGCTAGATCTCTTGCTTTATCTCTTAAGAAGAATGATTTACCATGGTTAGATAAAGTCTTTTCATATTCAAACTCGACATACTGTAAGAATTCTTCGTCTTGAGAATCTAAAAAAATCTTTTCCGATATTTTCTTTGATCTTGAAGATAATGTTTCTTTCACACGATTAATAGGTATTTTAAGCATAACATTTCTTTCAAAATAAGCTTTACCTTGCTCAGTTTCACTTGTTACTGTAAGGAACTTATAAAGTGATCTCATAGCAGCTTTATAGTTATTTATAGTAGTTTGACTACGATATTTACCATTAACTTGTTCACGAGATAGGCTCTTGAAATAACTTTCCATTTCTTTTTTTGAAATATTTTCTAATGTAGAAAGGTTGACATCTTTAATGAGTTCAGCATCTGATATAGTCTCTCTGATAGTCCAATTTAAAAAGTTCTTATATGTTTCTAGATATCTATGTAAAGTTAATGGAGATAAATTGTCATAATATGTATCAATAAAATCTTCTATATAGTCAGGAAATTCTGGAAGTATTTTGTTAATCTTTTGTTTATAATAATCACGTTGATTCATTGGTATTACTACATTCTCCTTTAATTTATAAATTATACATATAATATGTATTATGCGAACAATTATATTATATCACATTCAGCTAGTTCGTTCAATATATACTTGTCCCCTCATATTTGAATCTTATTAATATTATATAGTTTTATTTAATTCTTATTAATTTATTTTATATTTTGATGAGAGTCAACATCTTTTATCAGTATTTGTTTTGGTTAAGTTTGATTAGAAAGATATTCAAATTGTTTTCTTATATTTAAAAACTACTACGTTTACGTGTTGGAAAATATACTTTACTAAGTAAGGAACTTTTGGAGGGATTTTTTTATTTTCAACTATATAATTATTATGATTATTTAGTTTCAGTTTCTTCATAAAAATATCACCTATTTAAACGCCGTATAAGCGTCCTAAAATTATTTTTTGTATAATTATCCCAAAAACCACTAAAAACGTTCAGAATGGATTTAAACGTCTATTTTGGTATTTTTTATCATTTTTCTATTATTTTTTTGTAATCTAATGTAAAAAGCTACCTAAGTTTCCTTAGATAGCTTAAAGTTTATCGCTTAATTATACACGCTCAACTTTTCCAGATTTTAAAGCTCTAGCAGAAACCCAAACTTTTTTAGGTTGTCCGTCTACTAAAATTGTTACTTTTTGTAGATTAGCTTTGAATTTTCTTTTATTTGCGTTCATTGCGTGTGAACGAGTATTTCCTGAACGAGCTTTACGTCCAGTTACGTAACAAACTTTTGCCATGAATTAATCCTCCTTTTGGAAATAGTTTATTCATAACATTTACTACATACACAAGTATTAATATAACATACCTTAAGATAAATATCAAGTAAAAACTTTAATTTATAATAATTTTCTTTATACAAACGATGTTATAAATAATATTATTATAAATGCTATTACAGATGATACTGTTGTTCCTAGAGTCCAGGTCTTAAATGTAGTTTTAAAATCTAAATTTAGATATTGTTTAAATAACCAGAATCCAGGATCATTTACATGTGAGCAGAACATACTACCAGCTGTAATGCTTAACATTATAAATACTGGTGAATAACTAATAGCAGGAACCAATGGTTCGACAATAGCAAGTGTAGTTATTGCAGCTATTGTCGCACTACCTAATGATATTCTTAATATAGCAGCTACTAGGAAGCTAATAACGATTGGTGATAGATTGAGACCATTAGTTAGTCTAACAATCTCATCAGTAACTTTAGAATCAACTAATACTTGTTTTAAACCACCTGCAGCACCATTAATTAGTAATACAACTGCAATTGTTTTAAGAGATTGGCTTAGTAATGGAACAATACTTCTTATTCTTAAACCTTTTGTTATCATTAATTCAATAATAGCCATTAATAAACTTATTATTAATGCTGTAACCGGGTTACTTATAATTATTAAGATACCTTTTATTGTTCCTGATAAATTAGGTATACCTAAAATTATTGTAGGAATCGTAATTAATAGTACTGGTAATAGCATTAATAAGATAGCAAATGTAGTACTCATAGTTTGATTTTCAATTTTTAGAACGCTTATATTCTTTTCATTATTGTCTAAATTAACTCTTGTTTTTACTAAATTAGAATTTGTTAATAATAAACCACCTATAAAAGCCGTAGGTATAGCAACTATTAATCCATAGTAGAACACTTCAGCCATATTTAAGTGAAATGTTTTTACTATTATACTTGGACTTGGATGTGGTGGGAATAAAGCGTGAATAGTTAGTACACCTATACTTGCAGGAAGGGCTAGATATATCTTATCTAGTTTTAACTCTTTAGCTACCGCAAGAATAATTGGAATTACTAAAATAAAAGCTACATCAAAGAATAAAGAAAAACTTATACACATTCCAGCTATAAGTAAGCCTAATTGGATTTTCTTAACTCCAAATACGCTGATCATTTTCTTTGCAGTAATCTCTACTGCACCTAATTCTTCCAATACTTTACCAAACATTGCTCCTAGACCTAATATTAATGATAAATGTCCTAGAAGAGATCCAGTCCCCTTCTCTATAGAATCTATCAATGTATTAGGGGAAAGTCCTAAAAATAATCCTAGAATAATAGCTACTATTAATATTGATAAAAATGGCTCAAAATGTAATTTTGTAATCAAAAATATAAGAGTACTAATACCAATAAATACTAACAATAATTTATAAGAATAATTTCCTAAAAAAAATGCTAATGATGAGTAGACTATTAATCCTAAGATAATAAATATCTTATCTAATTTCATTATATTCTCCTTAATTTTTCATTAGGTAATTATAACATTATTAATATAGAGAAGTAAAGGTAAACGCTTTATAATTTATTTTTTTAGGAGATCAGCAATTTTTTCGAAAGTTCTAGCATTTCGTATAGTAATAGATTTGTAGAAACTTTCTTTTATTAAATACTTATGATAGGCAGTTTTTAAGTAACTTGTTTCGTTGTATTTACCCCAAAACACTGCATGTTTACCAAAATGAACATCTTCATCGTCTAATGGCATTTGTTCTATACGGGCTTTCACAATTGAATAGTCTATTTCATTTGTATAGAATAATACATCTTTTCTATACAAATCGTTAAACCACCAACTAGGTAAGTTTTCAAGTTCCTCAAGATATTCACTCTGACTAAGTATTACTTTATTAATTTTAAATGGATAAGCATTTAATATCTTTGATATATTTTGATTAATAGTATCTATGCTATCAGTAGTATCAAATATTATATTTCCACTATTTATATATGAAACAACATTGGTATACCCTAAATGTGAAATCATCTCTTTTAACTCAGCCATTGATACTTTATTCTTTCCACCAACATTAATTCCTCTAAGTAATAGTACATAACGCATATAAACTTCTCCTTCTTTTAAAAAAACTCTCTATCGTAATAATAGAGAGTTTAAAAATAATTCTTTAATTATGCTCTTGATACGTAAGAACCTTCTGCAGTATTGATAACTAATACGTCTCCTTCTTTAACGAATAGAGGTACTTGTAAAGTGTATCCAGTTTCAACTGTAGCAGCTTTAGTAGCCCCTTGTGCAGTATCTCCTTTAACACCAGGTTCTGTTTCAGTTACAGTAAGTTCTACTGTTGTTGGTAAGTCAATTCCTAAGATTTCATCACCAAACATTAAGATTGAAACTTCCATGTTTTCTTTTAAGAAGTTTAATTCATATTTTAATTGTGCTTCAGGTACTTCGATTTGCTCGTAAGTAGCGTTATCCATAAATACATATGCTTCACCAGTTGAGTAAAGGTATGACATTTTTTGGTTGTTAATTTGAGCTTTTGCAACTTTTTCACCAGCTCTGAAAGTTTTATCGTTAACAGCACCAGTACGCATATTTCTTAATTTAGAACGTACGAATGCAGCTCCTTTACCAGGTTTAACGTGTTGGAATTCCATTACTTTCCAAATGTTTCCATCAACTTCGATAGTAACTCCAGTTTTAAAATCATTAACTGATATCATTATTGTAATTCTCCTTTAAATTGTATTAATATTATTATAAATAAATTTTTTTTTAAAATCAAGGTAAAAACTAATAAATTTAGTGTATTTTATATAAAGAATAGTAATTAATTTATTTTAGTTTACATAAATATAATTACGTAAACTAAAATTATTTACTTTCAATTACAGCTTCTACCATGTAGATTCTATTACCTTTTTTAATAAACTTATCTTCATACTCAGTATGAACATTATCTTCTTCATAGATACTATTAGTTAAATCTAGTGAAAGTCTATTAAAAGTAAATCCATATTTAGCATAGCTCATTAAGCTGTATTCGAATAAACCTTGGTTATCAGTTTTTTGAACTATTGTTTTATTTCCATTTAAAATAGCTTCATAACGAGCTAAGAACGTATGGAATGTTAAGCGTCTTTTCTCATGTCTTGTTTTAGGCCATGGATCAGAGAAGTTTAGAT
>CAMYEU010000114.1 GCA_947254465.1 uncultured Gemella sp.
ATTAAGAATTGTTTTTTTATATTTTTCTAAGAAGTACGGTGAAATAATTCTCATATATCCTGCTAAAAATATATAATCTAAATCTTTAACTTTCTCAAAAATTACACTTTCATATACTTCTTTTGACTCAAAATCTTTCGCAGAGAATATAAATACCTTAATATTTCTATCATGTGCTTTTCTAATAACTGCTGCATCTTTTCTATCGCACACTAAAAGCTCAATTGATATTTTATCTTTTAATCTTTCATCATCAGCAATTTTTTCGAAATTACTTCCTGTTCCTGATGCAAATATCGCTACTTTCTTCATACTATTTCTATTCCACTTTCATCTGTTACTTCACCAAGGACAAATGCGTTATCTATCAATGATAGAGTTTTATCTACATCTTCCTTGTTTACTATTAATACCATACCTACACCCATATTAAAGATGTGATACATTTCTTCTTCATCAATCTTACCTTTTTCTTGAAGATACTTGAATATCTCGGGTACTTCATATGAACTTTTATCAATCTTCATACCTAGTCCATCTTTTAAAGCACGAGGTAAATTCTCATGGAAACCTCCCCCAGTAATATGAGCTATTCCTGCTACTTTAACCTCTTCTAGTACTTTCAGTACTTCTTTTACATAGATTTTAGTAGGTGTTAATAAAGTTTTTCCTACTGTACTTCCGTTAAATTCTTCGTTTAAGCTAATATTATTATCTCTTAAAATTTTTCTTACTAAAGAGAATCCATTAGAATGTACTCCACTTGACGGTAGACCTATTACTACTTGACCTGCTTTAGTATTTTCTGTACTTAATAATAGTTCTTTTTCCTGAGCTCCTACGCAGAATCCTGCAATATCGTATTCCCCGTCTTCATAAAATCCTGCCATCTCAGCAGTTTCTCCCCCGACTATCGCACATCCTGCTTGAACACAACCTTCAGCAACCCCTTCAACTATTGCTTCTACTTGCTCAGGATAGTTTTTACCTACTGCTAGATAATCTAGGAAAAATAATGGAATCGCACCTTGAGCTAGTATATCATTGGCACACATCGCCACAACATCGATACCGATAGTATTATGAATATCTAATTCGAATGCAAGTTTTAATTTTGTACCTACGCCATCAGTTCCACTAACTAATACAAGATTTTTAAAGTTATAACTACTAAGGTCGAATACTCCACCAAAACCACCTATTGCAGACATCATACCAAGATTTTTAGTACGTGCTACGTGTTTTTTAATACGTTCAACACTTTCATAACCTGCTTGTAAACTTACACCACTTTCTTCATATTTTTTACTCATTATATTCTACCCCTCTCTTTAAGAAACTCTTTTTGAATATCCGTCATTGAATTAACATAACTTTCTTCATAATCGTATAGCCCAGCACTATAGTCTCCGTTGTAACACTCCATACATAAACCTGAATATGGTGCATCATAGTTTAAACCAATAGAATCTATTAATCCTTGTTCACTTAGGAATCCTAGTGAATCAGCTCCAATAATTTCACAGATTTCCTTAGTTGTTTTATTAGCTGAAATAAGTTCTTCCGTAGTAGAAATATCTATACCATAAAAACTAGGGAATAATATCGGTGGACATGCGATTCTTACGTGTACTTCTCTTGCTCCCGCTTCTTTTAACATTTTCACTATTCTTTTACTAGTAGTACCTCTAACTATCGAATCATCGACTAAGACGATACTCTTACCTTGTACGACACCTCTAACCGCAGATAGTTTCATTCTTACTCCTTGTTCACGAAGTTCTTGAGTAGGTTGAATAAATGTACGAGCTACATATTGATTTTTAATTAGTCCCATTTCATAAGGAAGTCCACTTTCTTCTGCGTATCCACTCGCCGCTGATAAAGATGAGTTAGGTACCCCAATTACCATATCTGCATCTGGTGTAGGTTGTTCTTTAGCAAGCGTACGTCCTGTTCTTTTTCTAGCACTATGCACGTTAATACCCGCTATATTCGAATCAGGTCTAGCGAAATATACATATTCCATCGCAGCTATAGATACTTGTGTGTCTTCAGTATATTTTTCTATTCTAATGCCTTTATCGTTAATAGTGACTAGCTCTCCAGCACCTACATTACAAACAAACTCTGCTCCTACTATATCCAATGCACAAGTCTCACTTGCCGCTACGTATGCTCCATTTTTCATCTTACCTATAGCTAAAGGTCTAAAGCTATTTGGATCTACCGCACCGTAAAGGGTTCTTTCAGTTAATACAAGATATGTAAATCCACCTTTTATAATATTAAGACTTTCTTTAAGCTGCTCTTTAAAGTTTTCTTTTTTGCTTCTTCTAATAAGATGAATAAGTACTTCCGTGTCTGAAGAAGAATGGAATATTGCACCTTGTTGTTCTAATTCTTTTCTTAGAGTTTTAGCATTAATTAAGTTACCGTTATGACAAATACCAACACTCATGTCGTAGAAATGAAATAGAAATGGTTGGATATTTTGGATACTATTGCTACCGCTAGTCGCATATCTAACATGACCAATAGCGCTATTACCTACTAATCTTTCTAGTTTTTCCTTATCTCGAAATACTTCTGACACTAACCCTAGGTCACGATGTCCTCTTAATTTAGTCCCCTCTTTAGAAACTATTCCTGCTCCTTCTTGACCTCTATGTTGTAGACTATGTAACCCAAAGTAAGTCACATTGCTTGCTTCAGGATGTCCCCAAATACCAAATACTCCACATTCTTCATTAAGACTACGCATTTTTTAATCTCCTTAAAACTTCTTCATAAGCTTCCATTACAGAACCTAAATCTCTTCTAAATCTGTCTTTATCTAATTTCTCATTTGTATCTTTATCCCAAAGACGACACGTATCTGGAGAAATTTCATCAGCTAGAATTATTTCACCGTCTTTAGTTTTTCCGAATTCAATTTTGAAGTCAACTAGTACTAAGTTTGCAGCCAAGTACAATTTTTGTAGTAGTTCGTTGATTTTTAAAGCTTGGGTTCTGATGTTTTCTAACTCTTCTTCTGTAACGATTTCTAATGCCACTGCATGATCATTGTTAATTAGCGGATCATTTAGTTCATCATTTTTATAACTTAACTCAAAGACTGGTTTTTTTAATTTTTTCCCTTCTTCAAGTCCATATTTTTTTGCCATAGAACCAGCTACTATATTACGAACAATTACTTCTAAAGGAATAATAGTAACGTGCTTACAAATCTGATCTGTTTCATTGACTTTTCTAATAAAGTGAGTTTTTACACCTTGTTTTTCTAGGTATTCAAAGATTAGTGAAGTAATTGTATTATTGAATACTCCTTTACCTTCAAATTCTTCTTTTTTCACACCATTAAAGGCAGTAGCACTATTTTTATAATGCACATAAATCTCATCATTATTTTCACATTCGAACAGTTGTTTAGCTTTTCCTTCGTATAAAAGTTTCATTATTTTCTTCCCCCTTTGAAGTAGTTCACTCCATTTTTGAATATATCTTGTTTTACTTTAATTGTATTTGTTTTATATAATGTAGCTCCGTATCTTTCACTGTGCCCCATTTTTCCTAGGATAAGCCCATCTTCACTAACTAATCCTTCAGTAGCTAGAACTGAGCCGTTAGGATTGAAGCGACCATTTAATGTAGCATTGCCATCGAAATCACTATATTGGAAAGCAACAAGATGTTTAAATTTGTTAATATTAAGTCCTACAACTTTACCTTCACCATGACTGAACACTACTTCATGTTGATCTCCGATATTAAAATCTTGTAACCATGGAGAGTTAGTATTAGCTACACGAGTAAAGGCTGTAGTTGAAATATGCTCATAACTATCATTTCTGTATAGTGTTAGGTCATCTTCTGCCAACTCTCTAACCTCACCATAAGGTAGCAACCCTGATTTAAGCAATGCTTGGAATCCATTACACACACCTAAGATTAATTTTTTCTGAGCAAGGTGTCTATGAATCGTATCTTTAACTTTTTCATTTTTTAAGAAGTTTACAATATATTTAGCACTTCCGTCTGGTTCATCCCCACTAGAGAATCCTCCAGGGAACATAATTATATGAGATTCTTCAATAGCTTTTGTGAATTCTTCTATTGATTGCTCAATATCATTTTCACGTGTATTTCTAATAACTACTGTAATAGGTGTAGCACCCGCTTCTAAGAAGGCTTTTTCACTATCGTACTCACAGTTTGTACCAGGGAATACTGGAATAACTACTTTTACATCTTCTACATATTCTGGATAATATTTTTTCTCTTTATATTCTGTATGAAGATTTTCAACATTTCCTTTATCTTCATTTTGATATAATGGATAAACTTTATTTAGTGTTTTTGTGTATGCTTCGTAAATATCTTTATGCATAAACACTTCGTTATTAATTATAATTCTTTCACTAACTTTTCCTAATTTTTCAAACGGTAGTTCTACCGTTGCTTCTACTACAAGAGACGCTGGATCAAAGTTAAGAATGTTTTCTTTTTCAACTTCAAAACCAAGATCATTACCAAGTGACATTTTCACTAACGAAGCGGCAATGCTTCCTTCTTCTTGGACATAGGCAGATACTATCTTACCTTCTTTAATATACTTATGAACAAGTTCATAATTTTCTAAAGTTTTCTTAATATCTGGATATCCTTTTTCATCTTTTTCTACAGGCACATAGTATAATTTATTACCAACTTTTTTCAATTCAGGAGTTATTACATCAGCTATTTTTACAGGTGTACAAGCGAATGAAATTAATGTTTCAACTACATTTAAGTCATTGAAAGTACCTGACATACTATCTTTACCACCAATACTTGGTCTACCAATTTCTTTTTGAGCATAAATACTTCCTAATAAACTTTGAGTAACTTTACCCCATTTAGTACTATCAGTACCTAGTTTTTCGAAGTATTCTTGGAATGAGAAGTATAAGCTATCTTTATTTCCACCTACTGCGTAAACTTTTGCTACTGATTCTAACACCGCATAAATAGATGAAAGGAATGGTGAGTAGTAAGAAATTTTTGGAATAAATCCATAAGTTAAGATTGTCGCTGTATCACTTGTTGTATGTAATGTTGGTAAGGCTTGAACACTTGCTTGAACTGGTGTAAGTTTATGTTTACCAGCAAAAGGCATAAGAACTGTAGTTACACCAATTGACGAGTCGAATTTTTGTGCTAGACCTTTTTGACAAGTTACATTTAACTCACCTAACTCACTTAAGATATTTTCACGAGTAACTTCTTTATTTAAGAATGGATTAGCGGCAGTATTATCTTTCATCGTAACTGATGACCTTTGACGAACACCACTTGTTTCTAAGAAATCAGCACTCATATCAACAACTTTCTCATCGTTGTAATACATCTCTAAGCGACGTCTATTAGTTACCGTAGCTACATGAGCGTATTCAATATTTTCTTTCTCACATTCACGAACAAATACATCGTAGTCTTTTTTATCTATCGCTACTGCCATACGTTCTTGAGATTCACTAGTAGCAAGTTCTGTCGCATTTAAACCTTGATATTTAGTAAGAACTTTTTCTAAATGAATTTCAATACCGTCAGAAAGTTCACCGATAGCTACACAAACACCACCAGCACCGAAGTCATTACATTTTTTTATAAGTCTTGTAACTTCTGGTTTTCTAAATAAACGTTGTAACTTACGTTCTTCTGGAGCATTACCTTTTTGAACTTGGCTAGACATAGTATTTAATGAATCGTTAGTATGTT